>CAMBTZ010000001.1 GCA_945870925.1 Chlamydia trachomatis
ATTACGAACAATTGCAGATCTATGAATTACAGGATTTCCCGGAGTTAGAAGACCTCCATAGAATGAATAAACCCTATGCAAAGGGGCAAAATTTGACCTACACTCCATATCATGATCGATATAGACCCCCCCCAGCTCCTCCAAAGCTAAAAGCCTAATTAAATCAGACCTTTCTCCAAAATTATCACTCCCATCATAGAGCCTCTGATATTTACCAAGTAATAAAAGGGAAACAAACTTTTTCTCAACTTTTTCAGGCAAAAACAGATGCTCTCGATCACTCCAAAAGATAACCTTCCAAGATGGATGTCTCTCTATCCACCCCTCTAAATATTTTCTAGACTGCTCTGGATACTCTTTTGGTCCAAGCCAAACAAAATGAAGTGTTTCAGGAATTAACAACTCATTTCCATTTGGAACTTTTTGATAATTGCGAATAAAAAGATCTTCAAACTCTTTTAAATGATTCAGATCGTCTTTAGTCTTTACATACTTCCAGCACCGCTTTCCCTTTCCCATCAACTGTAAAAAATCGTGTTTTTCCATAAACAATGACTATATCATTTTTTCTATTTTTTACAGAAGGGCTATAAAATATAATTGAACTGTATTAATTATCAGTTTATATCAAGTTATATGATGCAAAAACGAACAAATAGTGAAGAAGTCGCCTCTATTATATTAGCTGGCGGGGAAGGCTCTCGATTAAAACCTCTTACAGAAATTCGATGCAAGCCTGCTGTCACATTTGGCGGAAGATATCGGATCATTGATGTTGCAATATCCAACTCTTTAAATGCAGGGTTTAAAGATATTTATGTCCTCTCTCAATTTCTTGCTGCATCTTTAAATAATTACATTTTAGACACATACTCATCAGATGGCTTTTACGGAGCTAGATTAGAGGTTCTCACCCCTGAACAAAATTCAGATAATAAAAAAATGTGGTATGAAGGGACAGCAGATGCTGTTCGAAAAAATTTAAAGAGATTGCTTGAACATCCGGCAAAATATTTTGCAATTCTTTCCGGTGACCAGCTCTATTCAATGGATCTATCTCACATGTTAGAAGTTGCAAAAAAGACTGATGCAGATCTTACAATTGCTACAATTCCTGTGAATGAAAGCGAAG
Organism: Chlamydia trachomatis; assembly: GCA_945870925.1. Classification (GTDB taxonomy): domain Bacteria; phylum Chlamydiota; class Chlamydiia; order Chlamydiales; family 2-12-FULL-49-11; genus VGMD01. The sequence continues at coordinate 1,133 of CAMBTZ010000001.1, forward strand.
CCAAACGAATGGGCGTAATTAAAATTGATAACAAACATGAAATTACTGACTTTTATGAAAAACCAAGTGATGCAAAAACGCTTCTTAAATTTGCTATAGCTCCTGAAATTTCTGCAAAACAGGGCGCACTAAATGACCTCTCTTTCTTAGGATCAATGGGTATCTATATATTCAAACGAGAAGCTCTTGTTCAGCTTTTAGAGGAGGATTTAAGAGCTGATTTTGGCAAACACATCATTCCAACTCAATTAAAAAAAGGAAAGACTTTTGCCTATATCTTTGATGGGTATTGGGAGGATATCGGAACAATTACCTCCTATTTTAATGCTAACATGTGCCTCACGCAAAATTCTCATCCCTGCCTTGATCTCTATAACGACATTAGACCCATCTATACGCAATCAATTTCTCTTCCTGCAGCAAGATTAACAAACACAATTGTCTCGCATTCAATAATTTGTGAAGGCTCAGTAATATCTGCTAAACATATTTCTCAAAGCATGATAGGTCTTAAAACATTCATTGATGAAGATAGTATTATTGAAAACTCTATTCTGATGGGCTCACTTCCACGCTCAAACAAACCTAGTATACATGTAGGAAAAAATTGCCGCCTTGATAGAGTGATACTTGATGAAGGCGCTTACTTAGAAGACAATGTAACCTTAATTAATTCAAATAACATTCAAACATTAGACTCTAAAGAACTCTCTATTTCTGATGGCATAATAGTAGTCAAAGCCGGCGTTCGCATCCCAAGTGGCTTTACTCTTTAAACAAATTTTGGCATACTTCAAACTATGAATATTTGGGCAATAGCAGACCTACATCTATCTTTTGGCGTACCTAATAAAGAGATGGGCGTCTTTGGGCCTAAATGGCAAGACCACAGCAAAAAAATTGAAGAAAAGTGGCGCGAAGTTGTTAAAGAAGAAGACATCGTTCTTATAGCAGGGGATATTTCATGGGCCCTCCATTTAAATGATGCCGCAGTTGATCTCAGATGGATAGCAAATCTTCCCGGAACTAAAGTCATTAGTAAAGGAAACCACGATCTTTGGTGGAAGTCAATGAGCAAGCTTCAAACTATCCTACCCCCGCGCATTCACTTAATTTACAATAATAGCTTTACCTATCAAGGCGTTACAATTGGAGGGACTAGACTATGGGACCACCTTGATAATGATTTTGGCGAACATATCGAATATCGCAAAGCGCCCGATAATGTGCACGTACATGTTAAAACTCATACTGAAGAAGATAAGCGCCATGATGAAAAAATCTATAAAGGCGAGTTAGAGCGCCTAAAAATGAGTCTTAACACTCTTGACCCTTCAGCACATACACGAATCGCCATGATCCACTACCCACCGATCGGCTCTAAAAACCGAACCACCGAAGTAACCAAAATTCTAGAAGAATATAAAATCAACATCTGTATCTACGGCCATCTCCACAATCTTAAACCGGACGCCCCCGTCAACTGTACCCACAATGGCATCCGCTACATCTGTACCTCCTGCGACTTCCTCAACTTTGCCCCCATCCTCCTATGAAAAAGTGGATCTGCTTCCTATTTATCTCTTTTATCCCCTTTCTATCAGCTGGGCAGGCTCCGCTAAGTCCACCTACCCCATGGTTAACGGGCCCCTTAATTGTTCCTCAGGCTACTGTAATTCCTTACGGCCATTTTGAGGTTGAAGCTTATATATATTGTACTACAAATACAGGAAGTTATGACAGTAATTGGAATTCTGTCAGCGCCGATCACAATTTTTTCTCTCTAAATCCTCAACTCTTTTTTTATTTAGGATTAACACCTTGGATGGATATCACAATAATCCCCCAATTTTCTTATAACACTACTCAAAATCAAAATTCCGTTAAATTTGAAGATTTTGCAATTGAACTTGACTTTCAGCTATTGAACGCTAATGCAACCCCCTATTTCCCCGGAATAGAGGTGTCAGTAAGAGAGACTTTTCCGACAGGTCCTTATCAAAATTTGAATCCAAATAAATTACTTACCGATCAAACCGGAAGTGGAACGTATGCAACAACATTTAATTTAGCACTTTATAAAGTCTATAACTTGTTTGGGAATCATTTTTTAAGCACCACGATTAGCACGCTTTATACAGTAACCACTCCAACAAACGTAAATGGATTTAATACCTATGGTGGTGGCTACGGCACTAAAGGGAGAGTACTTCCCGGAAATACTTTTCAAGAAATTCTAAGCTTTGAACTTACACTGACACAAAACTGGGTTTTTGCAATTGATAATGTTTATACTCATGTGAATAGAACAAAATTCAGAGGAGATCCAGGAGTAACTAGCCAAGGAGTTGCAGCTTTAAATAGTGTACACTCATCAGAACAAATAAGCTTCTCCCCAGCTATCGAATATAATTTTAGCGCAAATTTTGGAATCATTGCCGGCTGCTGGTTTTCTGCCTGGGGTCGAAATAGCACTATGTTCAGAAGTGGTATTATCGAATTTGTCTACAATTATTAGATCAATTGACTGAGCAATTCTTTATCTTCAGGGCCAATTTTTTGGTGGAGGGGGATTTTTTTTCTCTCTTGGATGAGTTCTCGAATAAGATTCTCCTCTCTCTCTAAGTCATTAAGGCTATAGAATGCAAAAATAATTTCAAGCATTTCCATAAAATGGTCCTCATGCTTGATCTCTTTTAGGACATGTTTATATGTGTTTATAAAAAGCTCTTTATGTCCTGTTTCAATTAAAAAATAGAGAAGTTCAAATGAAAGTTCTATATCAGGCTTTTCTTTTAGCTTTTCTAGAAATCTTGACATCATAGCAGTTGCATCTTCTGATGAAGCCCCGCTAAGAAGTCTGACTCGCAAAAATTCAAACCATAAATTTCCTTCGACATACTCATAAATATTTTCAAGCCACTCGGATGCTTCCATTTCATTACTCTTATCTATCTGATCGTAAATATAGTTATAGAAAAAACTACTTAAATCATGTGCAAGATAACTGGTTAATTTTTTATACACTGTTTTCGGTTTTAGACCTTCATCAACGCTTTCATCAAGAATATCAAAAAGCTCAATAAGAAGAGTTTCATCTTCAATCAGCTCGCCTTGATCATAAAGATCTATTAACGCATCAAGGCTATCACAAAAAATCGAGATCGTTTTTTGATCAGGACATTTTCGTCGCCATAGTTCAAAAATATAGAGATAAGCCTCTTCTGCCTTTTCTTTTGAGAGTTGAAAATCAATTTCTTCAGGTGATTTTACCGTCTCTACAAGTTGAAACAACTGCTTTTCATTAAGACTTACCCCTAGAATTTCTAGACCTGAAAATAGTTCTTTATCACTAAGCGCTCTATAATTACGAATCTGCCATTCATCAAATTTAAGAGTTGGATCATCCCTTTTATTATACTGCAGAAGATTAAACTTAGACCTACCAAAAAATGATACCTTCATCCACGCCTATATAAAATTTATTTTAATAGCTCATTCATAATCAATTTTGTAATTTTCTTCAATGCTTAATTTTCGTATGCTTACAAAATGAAAATAAAAAAACGCCCCTTCATTCTATTAGAACTCTTTCTAGCACTGGCTCTCATCGCACTTTCTTTAGTTCCAATAGCTTCCTATCCTTTTAAAATTTATCAAAAAGAGCTAACCCTCTTAATCGAAATGCAATTACAAGAGACAGCCGAAATTGCCTTTCGTGACCTCCTTTTAGATCTTCCATCCTACATAGATACAGAAACTCTTGAACCTTACCTAGAAAGCCCTGAAAAAATCTATCCCATCTTTCTAAGCAGCTCCTACAAATGGGACTACATTGCAACATGGCAACTTGAAAGCACCCTCCCTGGGAAAACCCCCAACACAAAAATTCTCCTTCAAGCAACCCTCAGCCTTACACCATTAAAAAAATCGTCCGGTTTTATAAAACTTCCTCAGCCGGATCCTATCTTCTTTGAATATTTCATTGCTAAAAAATCTCCCCCTTCACAAGGTGAGATTAATGGAAACACATAAACCTTTTATTGCAGGTGAGAAAAAAGTACCTGAATTTACAACAAGAGCAATAGTTCTTGGCGTTATTTTGGGGATTATTTTTAATATAGGAAATACCTACCTTGGCTTGAAAGTAGGGATGACAATTTCTGCATCTATTCCTGCAGCAGTACTTTCCATGGCAATTTTAAAGATCTTTTTCAAAGATGTCTCCATTCTAGAAAATAATATTGTTCAAACAATTGCATCTGTCGGCGAAGGACTTGCAGCAGGAATTATTTTTACAATACCGGCACTTTTTTTACTTGGTGCACAAATATCAAATACTAAGATTTTTATTCTATCATTCTTAGGTGGACTACTTGGCATTCTTTTTATGATCCCCATGAGACGCTATATAATAGTTAAAGAACACCATAAATTACCCTTTCCTGAAGGAACCGCCTGTGCTGAGATCCTAAAAGCAGGCACAAAACAGATGCAACATGCGATGATGGCTCTTTGGGGCATTTTCATTGGCGCTGTTTATAAATTATGCACGGGTGCACTCCATTTATGGAGCGATCTAGCTACATTTGTCATTGGACCTTTTGAAGATACCCAATTTAGACTTGAAGGATCCCCTTCATTATTAGGTGTTGGCTATATTGTTGGCTTAGAAATTTCATCCGTTATGCTTGCAGGTGGCGCAATCGGTTGGTGGGTATTTATTCCCATGATCAAACTATATGCAACTGGAGGACTGATCGTTTTTCCGGGAACTATCCCCATACAAGAGATGGATGCAGTTACAATATGGTCCTCTTACGTTAGATATATTGGTATCGGAACAGTCGCAGTTGGTGGAATTTACAACTTAATTGGAATTTTTCCTGTAATTGGAAAAACAATCCATATTGGATTCAAAGAGCTTTTTTCAAGCTTTGCTAAAGATGTAACACTCTTAAGGACAGATACTGACATCTCCATGCGCTGGCTTATTATAGGCTCTGTCGGAATCACTCTCCTATTATGGCTCATTCCTGGACTCAATATGAATCTCTTCACAATTGTCCTCCTTGTCATACTAGGATACTTCTTTGTTGCTGTTACATCAATCACTGTTGGACTTGTGGGTAGTTCATCAAACCCCGCATCCGGAATGGTATTAACAACACTTCTAATTACAGGCTCCCTTTTCGCTCTACTTGGATGGACCGAAAGAGCCTACCTCATCATGGCAATTACAATGGGAGCAGTTGTAACAGTTGCTATATGCTTAGCTGCAACAACTTCTCAAGACCTAAAAACAGGATTTCTATTAGGCGCTACCCCTAAAAAACAGCAAATTGCTGAAATTATCGGACTCCTCTTCCCTTCACTACTAATCGGCTTTGTTTTGATATTGCTAAATAAAGTCTACGTCTTTGGAAGCACCGCTTTGCCAGCCCCCCAAGCCTCACTTCTTGCCGTGATCGGATCAGGTGTTATTCAGCATCAACTACCTACAACACTTGTCCTTCTCGGAGTTGTCCTCGGTTTCATCCTCATCCTCCTAAGAACAAGAATCCTCCCCTTCGCAATCGGCCTCTACCTTCCCCTCGAAATCAGTACCCCCCTCATGCTCGGTGGCCTAGTCAGATACCTAGTAAAAAGGTTCCACAAACCCGAATCCGAACAAGCCGGCGTCCTTATCGGCTCAGGCCTAGTCGCAGGAGACGCTTGCATCGGAGTCATCATCGCCCTCCTCACCGTCCTCGGCATCATCTCCCCAGACGCACCCCCCCTCCTCGGCCCCTCCTCCAGCATCGCCCTCTTCCTCCTCCTCACCCTCCTCTTCGGCTGGCTCTCCCTCCGCCCAAAAGAAAAAACCTAACTTTGACTTGAAAAATCCTTAACCACATTATTTAGATGTTGCATTAAGTTTGATAAAGGAAGATTCCCACATTGACCCCCTCCAAGCCCCGCTTCACAGGGAGTCAGAAGATTGTTCGGACCATATTGACTTAATGCAGGATAATTTTGAACTAGATATATTCCTAAAATCATCACATCATTAAAAGCACCCACATATTTAGAGATGGCGTTCTGACCAATAACCGTTACTGAATCAATAGACAAAAAAGCTGGAATTAATTGCGCCATTATTAAAATTATATCATTCACTCCTTGCGAAGCATCTATACTTAAAGCCTTATCATTAAGATTATAATTAGTTACAAATTTAATATTAGATAGATCTGTTATTAAATTTTGAACATTTGCTTTTGCTGTGTCAGAATCAATACAGAGCATTGTATTAGGTTGCTCAAAAACTATTAAATTATTTAGATAATCAAGAATAATATTAACAACAAGCGCATGATCTAATTCTGCAAAAGCAAATAGAATAGTAGGGCTTAGGTTCTGAATCAAATTTAACCACCATATCGCATTTTTAATTGCATTATTGATTATGCTATATTGACTTGTGCCTTTTTCTGTTGAACCACATATTTTCCCCGACGCAAATCCTGCATAATTCTTATCCATTGTTTGTAACTGCGCAATTGCATTATCAAGCACGTCATTAAAATCAGATATTATAGGAACACAATTATTAACTGGGCAGGAACATCCATAACTATTAAGACCCGCAGCACAATATGTTTCATTACAATAAGCGTAATAATCCACAGGACATGGAAGATATGGATTCTTATCTTTATCTATTAAATTTTCATACCAAGGAAATATAGGGGAAGGTAACGGAGATGTTAGAAGCCTATAGGCAAACTCTGGAGTATAATCATTTTTCATGTTTGGGTAGTTAAATAAAGTACACTCTGTTGGACTTTGAAAGGTTAATAAAGCAGTATTAAACAAAACACTCTGATCTGAAGAATCCACTTCATATGAAAGCGTAAGATCAAATCCGCTCGCACCATTTATTGTTGCTCCAACCTCCCATGCAAGCTTAAATCCGTTTTTATCTGCACAGTTAGTCGTTAATATCGGTTCACATATATTAGAAGAGGGAAATACACATGATGTAGATGTATCGTTATATATTTCGAATTGAGCAATTTGATTCCCTAAAACATCTATTAAGCTTAATGAGAGTGGGTTAGATTTTGAAATATCTTGAAAAGCTCCTGTTGCAGTTACTGTAGGATTAACAATATAATTAAGATTTGCACTATTACAAAATGTTGAAAGCCCGGAACATCCCGCTGACCAACACTAAACCGGATTGTTATTTGTGGAATTACAACCACCCAAACAAGGACAGCCGCTATTACCATCGTATGTGGTTATATTATCAATCTGAAGAACATAATTTGTATTATTAAATATCGTAAAGCCTACAGCCATGTATTACCTATTATTTAAATTACTTTTTGTATATTTAATTATTAATTTATATTAGAACCCATTTAGTATAATAATTAAAGCTATTTATATTGACATCGAATGATACGCACTTCATACTTATAAAGTTATATGAATAATGAACCTTTAAATATCACAGTAGAGAGCGCCTTGCCTAAAATACCGGGTCCTGGAAAGGTGAGGTTTTCTGCTTTTGGGATTATTGATGGGGAGAAAAAAGAGCTTGGGTTTGTTACTCTTTATTGGTTTAGGACTTTTGATGATGGGAGTTATGGGAGTGAATACTTTCCCTATCGATTAACTGAAGAGGATAAGTTCTTCTCATATGGCACTGAAAAAGAGATAATTAACCCAAGTAAGATTTTAATTGAGTCGCTCCATTCGCACATGGGCGATGAAATTAAGGGCGTAGGAAGGACTCTCATTCAAGCGGCTATTGAATATAGTTGTATGAAGGGGTGCGAAGGTCGAATTTTTGAAGAGGCTGTTCGGAATTCACCTGCCTTCTATTATAAGTTAGGTATGCGTACGGCATCGGCTGAAATGGATGCAAAAATTGCTAAAAAAATTGAGGAGTCAGCCGGGAAGCGCGTTACTAAAAACTTTGGCTCCAATATGATGTACTTGTACAAAGAGGGGCGGGCTGGATGGCTAGAAAAAATTAAAACAAGCCCTATCTTTAAATCAGGCCTCTTTATATCATGTTAATACTTCAAGTGGAGAGCGCATATGAAGCTATTTTCTGTGGGATTATTAAATAAAATTGTTAGTGACGATGACAAGCGGTTAAAAGCTAAACGAAATGGTATTGATAATTTAAATCTTGCCCTTTTGACTAAGCACAGTCCATTTAAAAAGCCGATTAAAATCAGATCAAAGACACCGTTCAACGACCCTGAGCTCTCATTAGTTATGTTTCAAAAGATATGCAAAAAGTAATTCGCAAGGCGCCGCTCACTTTAATTGAGGTCTGTATTGCCCTTGGTCTTATGGCTATTGTAGTTTTCACCCTTTTTTCCTCCCTCATTCAGACTGTAAAAGTTTCTAAGTCACTCGATAGCATTAAGACAAATGCACTTAAACTATCTTTTTGTTACGACCGATTACTCCCTATTTTTTCTCACTCTGACCCGAATTTAATTAAGCTTGAAAAAGATGATGCTGAGACAATTACTAAAGTAGTATTTAGCTTTGAAAACGGTCTTGACCCGGAGCTCATTTATTCCGGAATAACAAGAGGTTCAATTTATTGCGATAAGAATTGCGATCTTATCCTGAGTATTAACTCTAAAGATAATTCTATGGTACAAAGTGAAGTTCTTTTAACAAATATAAAAAAATTATCGTTTATAGAGGAACTTCCCTTTTTTATTACAATGAAAGTGGAACTTTCAGAGAATACAATAAAAGAATTTGTCTTTTTTTTCTCAGATCGCAGTGAAGAAAATGAGGCCTACACAATATGAATATACTCCCTTTTGTAACGATACTTATTTTAGTGATCTCCCTTACAATCTCCTCTTTTTTTGGAGGGTATAAGGAAAGTTCCTATGCAAAAATTGGATCTACAGGCCTGATTAGCGCCTTTCGTCTGGCTAGAAATTCCGCTGAAGAGACAAGACTTCTTAATTATGCGAAAACTCTAACACCCGAAACACAAGAAACAGCTGAAAAACCTGAAAAGCCTGAAAAAAAGCAAGCCCCACCAAAAGTTCGAAAAAATAGAGAGAAATCATTTAGAGAAAATATTACAGAAAACTCTAAATTCAATCTTGCTCCTCTTTTAAAGGAAGATGATCCCTTTCTTGAAGATGTATTCACTAAACTTCTAATTGAGATCTATCAAAACACCGATCTGGCTATTGATTATAAATATGATAAAAAAGAACTTCCAAAACTTCTTGTTAAGGAAATTTTGCTATCTGCAAGAAAGGGATCCTTTGCCGAACCGATTGAATTTGAAATGATCGTCCTTCCAAATAAAGGTCTCCACGAGATTTGGTATAAAATGCTAAAAGGTTCCCCTAACTACCCAGACAAGGCGAGCTGGCCCCCTATCTCAAGATTTGTCATCCTAAAAGAGATTAAGGACAAAAAAGTAGTAGCTGCAAAAAAAGCCTCCATCCCCCTCCTTAAAGCCTTCTTCGGTAACGACATCACAACTGCTATACTTGAAAAAGAAAAAGAAGGAGTACTCACAAAAACCGAAATGGACACCTTCCTTGAAACTCTTGGCGTCGATCCCATCAAAAAAAACTACCTCCACTACGGCTATAGCAAAAAACTCCGCCGCACCGAATCAGAAAAGGACCCCACCACCGGCATCACCGCTACCCTCTCCTACTCCACCCAAAAATAGAGGGTCAGACCTGCAAGGTTGCAAGTTAACACTTCAAACTTGCAACCTTGCAGGTCTGACCCTCTATTTAGCGGAGAAAGCTGATGTGAAAGGTGGTTCCAACTCCAGGAGTTGAGGTGACCCAGATTTTTGCGTCGTGTTTATCCATGATGATTTTAACAATGGAGAGGCCGATGCCGGCGCCGCCAAGTCTTCGCGAGTGAGTTTTGTCGACGGTGTAAAAACGATCAAAAATTCTTTCCCATGATTCTTCCGGAATGCCAACGCCTTTGTCTTCAATTTGAAGATAGACCTCATCTTCCTTTGACTCAATGGTCACTTTAATTGCTGCCGGTTTATGCGAATATTTAACGCAATTTTTTAAAATATTAATGAATGCTAGGATAAGGAGGGTCTCTTCTCCAAGTACAATTATCTCATCTTGATTATAGAATTGCTCAATATGAGTTTCGGGGTGAATAGCCAAAATTTGCTGTGCCGCTTCATCAATAAGAGCAACAAGATCGCATGGAACAAGCGATAGAGGGCCGCTATTTTCTAAGTCAGCAAGTGTGAGTAAATTCTTTACAAGCCTCTCCATTCTTTCGCAATTTCTAATAATTTTTTCAAGTATTGACTCATACATTCCTTCTGAAACTTCTTCTAAATCTTTTAAAGTCTCTGCAAATCCTCGAATAATAGTTAATGGAGTCCTAAGTTCATGCGATGCATTAGCAATAAATTCTTTGCCGACCTCTAGAATTTTTTGTTCATTTGAGCAATCTTTTAATAATAAAATCACCCCTTCTGCTTGTGGGATTGGAATTGCGATTAATTCAAAATGCATCTTTAAAAGTTCATTTAACACCACATGTGAATGAGCTCTCTCTTTTTCATTTAACACTCGTTCAATTAATTTTTTTGATGGTAAAGCAAGATCTTTTACAAGCGCTCTATCAAGGTCGCGATACTCTTTACCTAAAATTTTATCCTGCGCTATTCCAAGTAATGACAACGCTTTTGAATTAACACATGAAATCCTTCCAGCACCATCTACTGTCAGGGCCCCCTCTTGCAAGTTTTCTAAAAGGGCTCTTTTTTCAAGGCGCAAAAGATCTGCCCCCTTTCCAAAAAGGGCCGCACGATCTGCCATTTCAGTAAAATTTCTTCTAAGACTTACTATATAAAACAAGGCTGCAGCAAGGCAAACCACTAAAATGTAGACAAATTCCATAGCTCATTATTGTACCAAACCTATATAAACTTTGGTATATGCATCATATTTTTAATACAAATTTTGAATGGGAACTTGAAAAAGATCTTAATGTAGACCTAGAACACTCATTTTCTAAGATCCATAAAAAATTTCTATCACTTGGCAATCTTTTTGCTAAATCGGGTGATACCGTATTCCCCGAAAAACCTCTTGCCGGTCAGATAATTAATTCGTGGGCCCCTTCAAGACTAATTCAAGAATATGCAAAAAAGCACAACCTTTTATACTCAATTCCTCCATGGGAAACTATTAAAAAAATTGCATCGAAGGAATTTGCTCACACCCTTTCCCCCCTTCCTAATTCGCGCATCTTACATACTTTGGAAGAATTAAATGAGTGGTTAAAAAAAGTTCCTGAACCTTATGTTTTCAAATCATTTTACGGCTTTTCAGGAACAGGACATAAGTTTCGCAGCACAAACCTTACCTTTCCTGTCCTTGCTGAACCTTGGGTCACAAGATCATTTGATTTCAGCTCTCAATGGGAAATTAAAAATGGACAAATGAACTATCTTGGCGCCACAATACTTAGATCTAATGAACGCGGCGCATACAAAGAGACTCTAGCTGCTCGCAATGAAGTGCAACTATTCGGCTCAAATTACCACTACTTACAAGAACAAATCGCCTTCATCAAAAGCCACACCCACTCCTTTTCTCCATTCTTCGGAAACCTCGGCATTGACGCCTTTGTCTATAACAACACACTGCAACCCATCTGCGAAGTGAACGCCCGCAAAACCTTTGGCTACCTTGCTCTCCATCTCCTCACAAAGCACCCTGAAAAAACCTCTTTCACTCTCTCATTCGACAAAGAAAAGGGCCTCACTTTTGAGGGTCAGACCTGCAAGGTTGCAAGTTGACACTTCAAACTTGCAACCTTGCAGGTCTGACCCTCAAAAATGAGGATGTATATAATTGAAATTTTTCATACAATAACAGTATGGAAATTCTTAAAATTGTTGGTGGTGTTCCTTTGAAGGGGACAGTCAGGGCTTCGGGAGCTAAAAATGCGATTACGAAGATGCTTGTGGCGTCTCTTATTTCTGATAAAAAGTGCACTTTTAATAATGTTCCAAATATTACTGAAGTTGAGGTTACAGTTGAGCTTTGTCGTGAGATTGGCGCTCATGTAGAGTGGGACAGGAGCGATAAAACTCTTTCTATTGTCACAAAAGAGTTAAAGACTACTTATATTCCGCAAAGATTCTCAGGATCTAATAGAATTCCTATTTTAATGATTGGCGCTCTTTTGGGCAGGACTGAAGAGGACATTGTTGTACCAACAGTCGGTGGATGCAATATAGGAAAAAGGCCGATTACCTTTCATATCGACGCTCTTCGCCGTCTTGGAGCGGAAGTAGAATATAGAGATATGAAAAAAGATGGCGCTTATTTTGCCCATGCTCACAAAGGTTTACAAGGCTGTATTCTAGAGCTTCCCTATCCGTCTGTTGGTGCTACAGAAAATTGCATCTTAGCTGCTTGCAGAGCTAGAGGGACAACTGTGATCAAAAATGCCGCAATTGAATGTGAAATCATTGATCTTATCCTTTTCTTGCAAAAACTCGGCGTAAATATCTATGTCGATGTTAATCGAACAATCTGTATTCAAGAGACAAAAACATTCTACGAAGTAGAACACACGGTCATCTCAGACCGAATTGAAGCAGCATCACTTGGGATGGCCGCAATTGCTACTAAAGGCAAAGTCTTTGTTGAAGGGGCTAGACAAGAAAATATGATCACCTTTCTCAATAAACTTAGAGAGATCAACGGTGGTTTTAGGGTTTTTGAACAAGGGATTGAATTTTTTTATCAAGGCCCACTAAAAGGTGGCATCCATATTGAGACTGACGTTCACCCAGGCTTTATGACCGATTGGCAGCAACCTTTTGTTGTACTTCTTACTCAAGCAGAAGGCTCCTCCATCATCCATGAAACCGTCTATGAAAACAGATTCGGCTACACTCAAACCCTTAAAGAAATGGGTGCCGATATAGAGAGCTTCACTCAGTGCCTCGGTGGTAGATCATGCCGCTTTGCAGCACAAAACTTTGCACACTCCGTCGTTGTCAAAGGCCCCACCCCGCTTAAAGCCAAAGCGGTAGCTGTTCCTGACCTCCGCGCCGGCTTTGCCTATGTAATGGCGGCCCTCATCAGCAATGGCGAATCAACCCTCTCCAATCTTCATTACCTCGACCGTGGCTATGAATCCCTCGAGGACAAACTCTCTGCACTTGGTGCAAATATCGAAAGAACTTACATAGAAGCTGAAGTTTTAGTATAATCCTATGCCATGGAACAAGAGTTATGGCGTAGAGTACAAAAAGAGAGCTTTTCAAAAATTTCTGATATTTTGGAATTTTTGGAACTTGATGAAGTTAATCAGAGTAAGCTTTTAGAAAGACCCTCATTTCCTTTTTTATTACCTAGGCGAATTGCTGCAAAAATTGCTAAAAATAATTTGGACTGCCCTATTGCAAAACAATTTCTGCCATTAACTGACGAACTTATTCTAAGCCAGGGATTTATGGCTGATCCAACTTGTGACTCCTCATTTAAAAAGGAAGGGAAAATCCTTCATAAATATGACGGTAGGCTCCTTCTGATTACTTCAGGCGCTTGTGCAATGCATTGCAGGTACTGCTTTAGACAAAATTTTTCTTACCCTAGTGGCGGTAGTTTTTTTTCAAACGAGCTTGAATATATCAAAAATAACCCCTCAATTCATGAGGTAATATTAAGTGGTGGCGATCCATTAAGCCTATCAAATGAGATGTTAGGGTCGTTATTACAATCACTTGATCAAATATCGCATTTACAAATTATTAGATTTCATACTCGGTTTCCTATAGGCATTCCTGAAAGAATTTCATCCTCTTTTCTGGAAATTTTAAAGAAAATTCAAAAACAGATTATATTCGTAATTCATGCAAACCATTTTGCTGAGTTTGACACAGATATTTTTACATCTTTAAAGCAAATTCAGATGCTCGGCATTCCGGTTCTTCTACAAACAGTTCTTTTAAAAGGAATTAATGATAATCTAAATACATTGAAAGATCTTTTTTTAGGCCTAGCATCAAGAGGAATTCTCCCCTACTACCTTCACAGACTTGATCCTGTAATTGGAACCTCCCACTTCTATCTTTCAAAAAAAGAAGGGATCACTCTTATCGATAATCTACGAAAATGTCTGCCTGGCTATGCAGTTCCTCGTCATGTACAAGAAATTCCACATGCACCTTACAAAACCCTCCTCTAGAATAATTAGAGATCAGCGAATGGGTTGCAGGAGTCTAAAAACGGCTTTTTCTTTTGGCGTTTCTTCTTTTCATCTTGCAGGCTATAAAGAAGATCTTTATCAAAGTCCTGATGACTTGCCCAATGCAGATAATCAATCGGCAGCTCTTTGAATAGCTTACCTTTATACTTACCAAGAGGCATCATTCTCATCAGAATAGGCTCTCTAAGCCTTTTCATAATTTCATCTTTTGACTTGAAATTTTTAGCTAAGTATTTAAATACCTTAATATTGACAATAACATCATTCATTGCGCGATGAGCACCTTCATCAGGGATATTAAAGTGTTTTCTTAAATCTTCCAGTTTATTTGAAGCGCTCTCTCCATGCAGTCTAGCTAAACGCACAGTGTCAATGGAATTTTGCAAATTAATTGGGCAGGGAATATTTCGTTTTCTAGCAGATGACATAATGAGATTGAGATCAAATGCAATATTGTGCCCCATAATTGGATAGCTTCCAAGCATCTCAAACACTTTTGGTAACACATGTTCAATCTTAGGCTTTCCCTTTACCATTTCATCTGTAATATGGTGTACTGCCATTGACTCAGGCGGAATAAGTCTACAGGGATCGACTAAAGTTTCATATTCTTCTAAGATTTCATTAAAGTTAAACTTAACAACTGCAATTTCAACAATTTCTTCCGCTTCTATATTTAGACCTGTCGCTTCACAATCTAAGCAGATGAATGTTTCGTTATCTAACTTTCTCATACCGCTCATTATACACTAATCCTTTTTTCAATTGCAATTTCTCTTCCTTCCGGATGATGCTTTAAAGTAACCCTGTAGCTTTTCTTGGGAAGTGACCGCTCTAAAATATCCGGCCACTCAACACATGCTATATAGGGGGGCTCAAAGTATTCATCAAATCCCATGGAGAGAAATTGTTCTTCTCCTGCCAATCGATACAGATCAAAATGCGCTATATTGTGGTATTGATTTAAATAGACAAAGGTGGGGCTTGAAACAATCTCTTCAGGAATGCCAAAAAAGCTTGCTAGCCCTTTGACAAAAGTAGTTTTTCCAGCACCCAATTCACCAACAAGGCAAACTACATCACCCGGAGATAAGCCTTCTGCAAATTCTTTTGCAAAAAGCTTTGTCTCTTCTTCCGATAATAGAATTTTAGAAATTATTCGGACTCTTCCTCGCCTTCCTGCTCATCACTTGATTCCTCTTCCGAGTTCTCTTCCATCCATCTCTGAACGTGCTTTGCAAAAGGCTCATATTGAGAAAGCGCTTCAACAAATGAGGCAATCTTACTTTCTTCAAGATGACTTTGAATTAATCCTAAAAAATCTTCCTGAATTTCAAATCTATTTTGTGTCGGAACATCTTTCATAGGTATCGGACGAATCTGATTCACAATAAAATCTTCAATTACACCATTTCTACTATGAAAAAGTTTACCTGTAATAACTGATGTGTAAACTATTTTCTTAATAGGCTCTTTTTGCTCTTTAATGTAACTTTTTATTACCTCAGGATCTTCTGATATATAAAATTTCTTTACACGCATCCCATCTTTTCTTTCAGTATTCTCTGGGCATTTCATAACCCACTCATAAATAGCATCTTGGGGATTAGGATGTGTATTATCTCCAAATACCCTACCGGTAAATGGGCATATATAAATCTTTTTGGTAGCATCGTTAACGCAAGGTTTACCCATTTGAATTTTAATCTCTGTCTCACGCCAAAGTTTCCCTTGACTCTCTAGAATGCGAATCAGATCATCTTTACTTTGATAAATCTTCTTCTCACGCATAAATACAACAGGATCTAGATGATTTTTCTTCTCTAGAAAAAATAGATAAGTAGAAATTAAATCCGCTTTACGGTTCTTTCTTAAGAACCCCTCCATTTCGGAGATTACACCATCTGAAACAGCCATCTTTGTCATTTCTCAACGCTCCTCTTGGCTAAACAGAGTACCTCACACCTCTTATTAATGACAATATTATTTCGTGTTATTGCTTAAATTGAATCTATTGAGTATACTAATTTTTTCTAAAAATGTCTTAACACTATGATGCAAAATCTTTCTACACAGCTCGAAATACTTTTTCAAAAGGCCACAAAAGATGGCCTAGACCTAAATGATAGGGTTGAAATTACTCAAAGCACAAAAGATTCTTTTGGTGATTACCAGTGTAATAGCGCATTAAAATTTGCAAAAAATCTTGGAAAAAATCCAAGAGATGTTGCAAAAATTTTAATCGATCACATTATAGATTCAGAAAAAATGATAGAAAAGATGGAGATAGCAGGCCCCGGATTCATTAATATTCATCTTAGCCGTTCATTTTTAGAAAAAGACTTAGAAAATTTATTAGATGACAAAAGACTTGGAGTTCCGCTTCCTTTAAAAAAAGAAAAGATTATCTGTGAATTTTCTTCTCCAAATATTGCAAAAGCTATGCATGTTGGTCATTTACGCTCTACAATTATTGGCGACAGTTTAGCTAGATTATTTGAATTTTTAGGCCATGATGTTCTCAGACTCAATCATGTAGGTGATTGGGGAACACAATTTGGCATGCTCATCACCTATCTAAAAATTTTTCAGCCTCAAGTACTTTCTCACAAGACCGATACATCGATAGAAGACCTCATGCAATGGTACAAAGATTCTAAGCAAAAATTTGATGAATCCCCCGCTTTTAAAAAAAGTTCTCAAGAAGAAGTGGTTAAATTGCAGAGCGGCAATGGTGATTCAATTTCTGCATGGACTCATATTTGTGAT
Organism: Chlamydia trachomatis; assembly: GCA_945870925.1. Classification (GTDB taxonomy): domain Bacteria; phylum Chlamydiota; class Chlamydiia; order Chlamydiales; family 2-12-FULL-49-11; genus VGMD01. Next base: position 18,170 of record CAMBTZ010000001.1, read on the forward strand.
ATTTCAAGAAAAGCATTTCAGGAAATTTACAATTTACTTGATGTTGATTTGAATGAACGAGGTGAATCGTTTTACAATCCCTATTTAAAAGAAGTAGTCACCTCTTTTGAAAATTTAGGGCTTTTGAAAGTTGATAATAGAGCTAAATGCATCTTCCTTGAAGGCTTTACTAATAAGGAAGGCGAACCTCTCCCTCTAATTATTCAGAAAAGTGATGGCGGCTATAATTACGCAACAACCGATCTTGCAGGTTTTAAATATAGAGTTGACCATGACAAAGCTGACAGAATTATTATTGTTACAGACATTGGTCAATCGATGCATTTTAAAATGGTTCATCAAGCTGCCGTAAAAGGACATCTTATCGATCCAAGCAAAACCAAATTTGATCATGTTCCATTTGGCCTTGTTCTATCACAGGAAGGGACAAAATTTAAAACAAGAGAAGGAGAAACAGTACGCCTCTCCGACTTGCTTAATGAATCTATTAGCGCTGCAAAAAAACTACTTCTTGATCGCGATGTGGAAGACATAGATACTTCCTCAAACATTCTAGGAATTGGCGCCGTAAAATATGCCGATCTCTCCTGTAACCGTATTAAAGATTACACCTTTAGTTTCGAGCGGATGTTAAAATTTGAAGGAAACACTGCAGCGTTTATTCTTTATGCTTTTGTGAGAATTCAAAGCATTAAAAGGAAACTAAATTCTCCTACACAAAATAGAAAAATCATTCTTTCACACCCAACTGAAATTGCACTTGGCCTTCATATTAGACGTTTTGGAGAAGCCCTAAAAAGCATGGAAGATGAGCTTCTTCCAAACAGACTTACAGACTATCTCTATGGACTTGCAGAAAAATTTCACTCGTTCTTCCGCGACTGTAGAGTTGAAGGGACACTTGAAGAGGCAAGTAGATTACTTCTTTGTGATGAAACCGCTAATATCATAGAAAAAGGTTTATCAATTTTAGGAATTAAAACACTATCCAAAATGTAGGATTAAACTGTGACGCTTAAACTTAGAACTCTCCGTGAAATCCCTATCAAAGGCAAGCGAATACTCATTAGAACCGATTTTAATGTGCCTTTAAATTCTAAAGGCGAAATCGTCGATGACGGGAGAATTAAAGCCTCCTTAAGCACGATTAAATTTATTTTGGAAAGGGGCGGCTCCGTAATTGTTATGAGTCATCTAGGAAGGCCCGAAGGAAAAAGGGTAGCCGAGTTATCACTTGCTCCAATTGCAAAACGATTAAGCGAGCTCCTATCGCAAGATGTTGCTTTTGCTCCTGATTGTATTGGAGAAGTTGTCGAGAAAATGGTTGCAAAACTTGCTCCCGGACAAATCCTCCTTCTTGAAAATCTACGTTTTTACCCAGGTGAGGAAGCTCCTAGCAAAGACCCTATATTTGTTGAAAAATTGGCACGAATAGGCGATGTATATGTGTTTGACGCTTTTGCAACCGCACACAGAAAACATGCATCGACATTTGCAATTGTCCCTAAGTATCACGACTCATGCTGTGGATTTCTTGTAGAAAAAGAGGTCACTATTTTAACAAATTTATTAACACAAGCTCAAAAGCCTTTTTATGCTGTTATTGGCGGGAGCAAAATCGCAAGCAAAATTGGTATAGTAGAATCTCTTCTAGAAAAAGTAGATGGGCTTCTTATAGGGGGCGGGATGGCTTTCACCTTTTTAAAGGCTTTAGGGAAAAAAATTGGCAACTCATTAATTGATGAAAAACACGTTGATATTGCTTATAAAATTATGCGACGGGCCGAAAAAAAGGGGATTGATTTACATCTTCCACTAGATATTGTTTGTACACAATGTTTATCAGAAAGCGCAGAAACGATAACCGTCTCTATAGACGATGGTATTCCGGATGGTTGGATAGGAGCTGATATCGGCGTACAAACAACAACTGAATGGAAAATTATTCTTGAGCAAGTTAAAACAATTTTTTGGAATGGCCCTGTTGGCGTCTATGAATTAAAACCATTTCAAGAAGGGACCTATAAAGTAGCTGAAATGATTGCCGCAAGAAAAGCTATGACAATTATAGGCGGTGGCGATTCTGCTGCTGCAATCCATACCTTAGGTCTTGATCAAAAAATTACTTGTATTTCAACGGGTGGAGGGGCAACTTTAGAATTTATTGAGCTTGGAACCTTACCTGCCTTAGAGCCTCTCACAAAGAACCTTGTAAAATAAGGCTAGATCAGCAATAATTGGGACTATAAAGGGAACGTAATTTCTTAAACAAGAGTTGAACACCATTTTTATGATGCCCAAACTTCTCCCTGTTTATTTCTTTATTATCACTGAGGACACCTCTATATGACCGCCACAGCTACAACCGGCCCCGAATTCGGAAGGTTGCGAAGATTGTTTTGGCCTATTCATAGGTTTGAATTTAAAAAATTTCTACCTATGTTTCTAATTTATTCACTTATTGTTTTTAATTATAGTCTTTTAAGAGCTGCTAAAGATTCCCTTTTAATTACAGCACCTCAATCCGGCGCAATGGTCATACCTTATATTAAAGTATGGCTTATCCTACCGATGGCATTTTTAAGTACTCTGCTTTTTACGAGACTTTCAAATAAATATAATCGTGAAAAAGTTTTTTACATCATGATGTCCACCTTTATTATTTTCTTTTTTATTTTTGGTTTTGTCCTCTATCCTCTACAAGATTATCTACATCCTCACGCATTTGCTGACAAACTTCAGAGAATGCTTCCAGTTGGAATGCAAGGTCTTGTGGCAATATTTCGAAACTGGACCTTCTCATTATTTTATGTAATGAGCGAGCTCTGGGGGACAATCATCATGACTGTTCTATTCTGGGGATTTACTAATGAAGTTACCTCAGTAAAAGAGGCAAAACGTTTTTATGCAATTTTAGGAGTAGGCGCTAATTTAGCAACTATTTGTGCAGGTTTTATAGGGATCTTTTTATCAAGTGAACTTTTACACTCACAAATTTTAGTAGGCGGAGATAGATGGGGCCAAAGCTTAATGGCTATTACAGCTGTCATAGTTGTAATGGGTCTTGTAATATTAGTTCTCTATCGCTGGCTAACTCATTCAACGTTTCAAAAAGAAATTGTCGAAAGCAGCCCTCTAGGACATAAAGAGCCAAATCCAATAAAAATGGGAATGCGAAAAAACTTTTCCTATCTTGCAAAATCTAAATATTTAATTTGCATTGCGGTAATTGTCCTTACATACAACCTCTCATTAAATATTGTAGAAGTTGTCTGGAAGGATCAAGTTCATCACCTCTGTCCTTATGCAGCCGACTATAATATATATATGGATAAAGTACTTATTTATATCGGTATCACTTCAACAATATTTTCTTTTTTCATTTGCGGCCAAGTAATTAGACGCTTTGGATGGACAACAGGAGCCTATTTAACCCCTATAATTCTTTTTGTTACAGGCATGTTATTTTTTATAACCCTACTTTGTAAAGACCACTCTATAGTCACTTCTGTAGGACTGTTCTTTGGAGCAACCCCGCTAGCTCTCTGTGCATTTTTAGGAGCTATTCAAAACGTCCTATCTAGAGCGAGTAAATTCACATTCTTTGATGTCACAAAAGAGATTGCCTTTATTCCACTTAGTGCAGAAAGTAAATTGAAGGGGAAAGCGGCAATTGATGGCGTAGGCTCAAGGCTTGGAAAATCGGGAGGATCGGTCTTTCACCAATCTCTTCTTATGTTTTTTGGAACAATCGCTATGAGTACACCGTTTGTAGCTATCATTTTAGCACTTATTTTTGGCGCTTGGATGTGGGCAGTCCGTGCTTTAGGCTTTCAATTCGCAGAGTTGTCTCCTGAATCGGAAGCTGAACAGGCCCCTATAAAAAGGGCGGAACCTGCAACACAGGGAGTCTAAACCATGGCGTTAGATCCTAGAATTTTAGTTGATAAATGGGGCTCTTTTGCCCCATGGATTATTTTTTCACTTACTCTATTAGCTGGCCTGAGTCTCCCAATCAGCATAGATATTCTAATCACACTTACAGCACTGCTCGCTGCAAATTATCTTCCAGAAAAAGCGTACCTTCTTTTTTCTCTATTTACTATCGGCTGCATCTTTTCAGCCTGGATTTCCTACAGCATAGGACGCTTTTTTGGAAGATTCATCAAACCAGAAAAAACTGAAAAAGTTGCCGCTTTCTACAAAAAATTTGGGTTTTTAGCCTTCTTTATCTGTAGATTCATCCCTTTTGGCGTTCGAAATGCCTTCTTTATGTCCTCAGGTGCATCAAAAGTCTCCTTCCGCAAATTCGCTCTTTTCGACTCCCTTGCCTGCGCAATTTGGTCGACCATTTTTTTTACTACAATCTATAAACTTGGTCAAAACTTTGATTCAGTTCTCACTCACCTTAAACACCTTAATATAGTTATTTTCAGCTTATTTGCAATTGGAGTTATATCCTTTTTTATCTACCGATTCTACAAGCAACGCAAATCATCCCAAAACTAATTAGATTAGTGCTTCTTATCTGCTCTGGTGAAAATTGATCCAATTTGATATAAGAGTGGAGATGTTTACATTATCAAATGTACTGTCCTTAGTACGAGGGCCTCTAGCTTTTCTTTTTTTGATCAATCGGATCGATGTCAGAGCCGGAGTAATTATAGCAGCGGTTTTAACTGATTGCATTGATGGCTATCTTGCAAGACGCTATAAATATGCAACTAGGCTCGGAGCAATTTTAGATCCTGTAATGGATAAATTTTTTGTCCTTTTTGTCCTCTCCATTTTGTTTTATGAACGAACGTTAAATGGCTGGGAAGTTGTTGCTATGCTATCTAGGGATATGGTTCTATTTGTTTTCTCCCTCTATCTCTTACTTAAAAATGAGTGGAAAACCTATAATTACCGCTCGTTATTGTGGGGAAAAGTATCAACTTCACTACAATTTATTGTCCTTTTCTTCCTGGCACTCAACATTCATTTCACCTACATCCTCTTTTTTCTATTTGTTGCCTTAGGCATCTGTGTATCTTTTGAATTATTTTTCACCTTGAAAACCAATCCCGAAAAGGGTTAACTTTAATTTTTATTTTTACTAAAGGTCCGTGTTATGCAATTTGTAAGAGAATCTATCTTTGTTTCTGCTATCAGATCCTTCTTTAACACTTTTTTAGCTGTTCTTGGCGTAATTGTTGCATTTGCAATTTTTGCTATAATGGCTGGTTTTTTCTCTTCTCCTTACAGAACAGAGGCTGAATTAATTGAGATGCAAATCTTACCTGATGCTCTTGGTGAAACTACTGTACTTCCTGAAACTTCGCCTGTTATCTTGCAAATTGATCTAACGGGAGTTATCGGAGAAATGCACATCAATGGTAGCAGCATAGAAAGTTTTCTTCGTATTTCTAGGAAGGGCGTTTTAAAAAATAACCGCGTTAAAGCTGTTCTTCTCTACATAGATTCTCCTGGCGGAGGAGCTATTGACAGCGATCTAATTTATCAAGCTGTTACCCACTATAAAACAACCTATAATGTTCCTGTATACGCTTATACACCTGGTCTTTGCGCATCAGGCGGCTACATGATTGCTTGCGCTTCCGATAAAATTTACGCAAGCCCTTCTTCTATTGTTGGCTCTGTTGGAGCAAAGTGGGGACTTGGCTTTAATTTTTGGCAATTTATGCAAACTCATGGAATTGATTCTGTAACTATTGCCGAAGGCCTTTATAAAGAGAAATATCCTGCCTTTACAAAAGCTGATGTGGGAACCACATCTTATAACGATCTAATTGCAATTGTTCAGGAAGGATATATACAATTTGTCGACCTTGTTGCAAAATCACGTGAGGCCAAAGGGCTTACAGCTGACCTTTTAAAAACAACTTATGGCGCTCAAGTCTATACTGGTCCTACCGGAGAGAAACGAGGGTATGTCGACAATGGTAATGCATACTATCTAGAAGCATTAACAGATCTTGTAAAAGAAGCCCAACTTGATACAGCTCCTTATCAAGTTGTTAAATTTAGTTATAAACATTCACCTCTCCAAGAACTTGTTTCTAATAAATTCTCAATATGGATTGAAGAAGCAGAGAGCATGCTGCTTGGAATTAAGACTCAAGGAAAACTCCATAACTCCCTCCTTTATTACTATGACTCACAAGACAGAATCAAATAACAGACTTTTTGTAATCGATGCGGCAAACTACCTCTTCAGAGCCTATTTTGCCATTCGAAAAATGACAAATCACAATGGAGCATCGACACATGCTCTCTTTGGTTTTATCCGGTCTATTCAAAAGTTAATTAAAGACTTTCACCCAACTCATCTTGTCTGCGTCTTTGACGGACCGAACAACAAAAAGAGTCGAAAAGAGATCTATAGCGACTATAAGGCTCATAGAACGGGGATGCCCGAAGATTTATATCCTCAACTAGACCTTGCCAAGACATATCTAGATTTTGCCGGAATCTCACATCTTCAAGTTGAAGATGTAGAGGCTGATGATACAATTGGTTCAATTGCTAAATGGAGTGAGAAAGAAAATTTAACCACCTATCTTTGCTCAAGCGATAAAGATCTCTGCCAACTTGTAAATGACAAAGTTTTTGTCCTCAATACATTTAAAGAGAACCTCATTATTGATCGAAAAGGTGTTGAAGAGATCTATGGAATTGAACCTGAACAAATTGTTGACTATCTTGCTATTATGGGAGATGCCTCTGATAACATTCCGGGAGTTTCCGGTTGTGGGCCAAAAACTGCCACGGAACTGTTAAAAAAATTCAAGACTCTGAACGCAATTTTAGAAAAACCTGAAATATTAGAGAGCAAAAAGCTAATTGAAAAATTTGCTCTAGAGCGAGAAAATGCCATAATTAGCCAAAAGCTCGCTCAAATCCAAACTTCTGTACCCATTCCATATGATATCCCCTTTTATGAAATTAAGCAGCCAAATCTTCCTAAGCTTCAAGGACTATTTCAAGAGATGGACTTTCAAATCCTTTTAAAAGACCTTGTCGCAATGTCACCTGCTCCTTTACCTACAGAGGTAAAGAAAAATCCTTATATACTGATAGAGGACGAAGAGAGTTTAAAAAAACTCATCGATAAGCTCTTCTCAGAAAAAGAGATTGTAATCGATACTGAGACTACATCAATAATCCCTATGCAAGCAAAAATTGTTGGGATAGGCCTTGCTGCAGAAAAAGACGAAATTTACTACATTCCACTAAATGGCAAAATTGATTCGGCAACCGTTCTCCTTCTTCTAAAGCCGCTCCTTGAAAACCCAAATATTGCCTTTATAGGACATAATATCAAATACGATATGCATGTTCTTTTAAATCACAAAATTACCCTTCGAAATATCGGCTTTGACACTATGGTTGCCTCTTATTTATTAAATGCTCATAGCAACAGGCACAATCTTGACCTACTCACCCTAGAAAAATTTGGTCATGAAAAAATTCCAATTGAGAATCTAATTGGAAAAAAGGGACAAATTTCTATGATGGATCTGGCTCCGAGAATGGTTGCAGACTATTGCGGAGAAGATGTTGATTATACCTTAAGGCTTAAAGAAGTATTTGAAAAAGAGCTCCATGAACGCTCTTTATGGAAACTATTTAGTGAGATGGAAATGCCTCTCCTTCCGATCTTATTTAGAATGGAAAGACATGGCATCTATGTTGATACAGAAGTTTTATCAAAGCTTTCCTCTGAATTTCATACCAATTTAGATGCGCTTGAAAAAAAAATAACTAATTTTGTAGGTGAAGAATTTAATATCAATTCCCCTAAGCAATTAGCCACAATCCTATTTGAAAAACTGCAGATTCCACCTCCTGGAAAAAAGACTCTCACAGGCTTTTCAACAAATGCCGAAGTTCTAGAAACACTAAGTGGTGATTATCCAATTGTTGATTTAATATTAGAATACAGAACCTTAGAAAAGCTCAGATCAACCTATATTGATGCTCTTCCCGAGCAGATTAACCCCGAAACTAAACGGATACATACTACTTTTAATCAATCAGGAACAGCGACAGGAAGACTTTCATCAACAAATCCGAACTTGCAAAACATTCCTATTAGAAGACCTGAGGGGAAAAAAATCAGAGAGGCTTTTAAATCAGCTCCGGGTCACAGTTTTATTTCAGCTGACTATTCTCAAATAGAACTCCGTCTTCTTGCTCACCTATGCGAAGATCCACATCTTATACAAGCTTTTAAAGATAATGAAGACATTCATAAATCGTGTGCTGCGATGGTCTTTGGCATTCCGCTTGAAGAAGTTACAAACGAAATGCGCTCTAAGGCAAAAGCTGTTAATTTTGGCCTTATTTATGGGCAGCAAGCATTCGGTTTATCAAAACAACTTGGCATAAGCGTAAAAGAGGCGGCCTCTTTTATTGAGATCTATTTTAAAATGTATCCTACTGTAAAAGGATTTTTAGAAAAGTGTAAGGAGAATGCAAGGCAAGAAGGGAAAGCTAAGACTATGTTCGGTAGAGAACGTCTTTTACCTGATATTTTAAGCAAAAATGGAATGCTTAGATCACAAGCTGAAAGACTTGCTGTAAATGCACCTATTCAAGGGAGTCAGGCCGATATTATTAAACTTGCGATGATTGAAATTGACAAAAAATTTCTTAAAACAACAGGTAAAGATTTTTTAGTTCTTCAAATTCATGATGAACTTATTTTTGAATGTCCTGATAATGATCTTTCTTCCTCAGCGAAAATTATTTCAAATGTGATGGAGGAGATAACCCCTCTGAAAGTCCCCCTTCGCGTAGATATTTCCTTTGGAAAAAATTGGGGAGAGTGTTAAAATAAAGAAAATTGCAATTACTGGTAGTTTATCTGCGGGCAAAAGCACAGTAGCTGAGTTATTAAAGCCTCTCGGCGCTTATGTTCTCAAAGCAGATGATATTGTTCACAGCCTTCTTTCACAAGATGTTATAATAATCCAAAAGATCAAAGAAGTGTTTGGTAATGATGTTATCTCTGAAACGAAAGTTGATAGAAAATTGTTAGCAGATCAAGTTTTTGCAAATTCTGAAAAATTAAAATCATTAGAGGCTATACTGCATCCAATAGTTGTAGAGACAGTTCGTAACACCTACGCACTCATGAAAGATAGCGCTGATTATAAAGCTTTCGTGGTTGAATTCCCCCTTTTATTTGAAATTGGTTTTGATGATTGGTTTGACCAAATTATATATGTGACTGCAGAAAATGGGATACGCCTGAAAAGATTTATTGAAAAAGGGTTTAGTGAAGAACAATTTAAACTACGACAAAATCGACTTATTCCTGATTTAGAAAAAATTTCAAGAGCTCATACAATTATAGAAAATAACGGTTCTCTTAAGAACCTAAACAACCAGCTAACAAACCTTCTTTAAGGATATTATGAACCAAGACAGCCCAAGTAACCCGGATACAAAACAAGAGAAACCTATGCCTATACTTACTACTACCCCGCCTCTTCAAGAAAGAACAGAAGCTCCGAAACCTCGCTATAATAAACCTCAATACTCTAAACCTCACTATACAAATAACAGAAGAAAGGATACTCACCACAGCGCACCAAGACATGATTCTTCTTCAGCTGTAGGTCAGGGCGATTTCCAAGATATGGATGATGCTGAAAATGACCAAACTCCTATTCGTACAGGCGAGGTCTCAATTACAAAGATTGCAGAGCTCCAAAGAATGAATATCGACCAATTATCTAAATATGCTCATAACACAGGCATTGTCAATGTAGGCTCCCTATCAAGATCTCAAATTGTTTTTGAAATAGTTAAACAAAAGAGCTCTTCACCCAATGAGATTCTTGTTGGCGAAGGGACTCTAGAAGTTCTTCCTGATGGTTTTGGATTTTTACGCTCCCCTAACTATAATTATCTTCCTTCTGCAGAAGACATTTATGTCTCTCCCGCTCAAATTCGTCGCTTTGGTCTGAAGAAAGGTGATGAGCTTTATGGTGAACTTAGATCTCCTAAAGAAAAGGAAAAATATTTCGCACTTCAAAAAGTTGAAAAGATCAATGGCGTAACTCCCGCTGAAATGAAAGAGCGTATCTCTTTTGACAATTTAACACCTCTCCATCCTAACAAGAGAATGCTTATGGAGACGGCAAAAGATAATTATTCAACACGAATTTTAGATCTTATTACACCAATCGGAAAAGGCCAGAGAGCACTAATTGTAGCACCTCCAAAAGCTGGTAAAACCATTCTTCTACAAAACATTATTCACTCAATTTCGTGTAATGAGAAGAATGTAAAATTAATTGTCCTTCTTATCGATGAGCGTCCAGAAGAAGTAACCGATATGCAGCGTCTTGTAAAGGGAGAAGTTATTTCATCTACATTTGATGAGCCTCCTGAAAGACATTGTCAAGTTGCAGAAATGTGTATTGAAAAAGCAAAAAGACTTGTTGAACAAGGACAAGATGTAGTTATTATTCTTGACTCTATCACAAGACTTGCTAGAGCTTATAACACAGTTCAGCCTCATTCGGGCCGTATTTTATCAGGCGGTGTCGATGCTAATGCACTTCACAAGCCTAAGAGGTTTTTTGGTGCTGCTAGAAATTTAGAAGAGGGTGGATCACTAACAATTATCGCATCAGCTCTAATTGATACCGGTTCAAAAATGGATGAAGTTATCTATGAAGAGTTTAAAGGAACAGGCAACATGGAACTTGTCCTTGATAGACGCTTAGCCGATAGAAGAACATTCCCGGCAATCGATCTTATTAAGAGCGGAACTCGAAAAGAAGAACTTCTCTACCATCAAGCTGAATTAGAAAAAATATACGTATTAAGACAAGCGGTGGCAGACCTCTCTCCTATTGACGCTATGAATCTTTTGCTCGCAAGACTTAAAAAGACCAATAGCAATACCGAGTTTTTGCTTTCCATGAAAGATTGATTTGCCTATCTTTAGAGGGATGAGACTTAAAAGAATTTTAATTCTTACCCTTACGGCGGGCGGAGGTCATATTCAGGCTGCAAAAGCCAAATATATAGAGACTCTAGCCGCCCACCCTGATGCAACCATCTTGGAACGAGATATTTTATTTGATTGGATTTGGAAATATTTCGGTCTTTTTGCAAAACATCTTTGGGGCGATGCGCAGGCAAAAGGGAATATATTTCTCCTTGTCTGCCTAGCCTTTGCATTAAAATTAGCCGATTATCTTTGTTGGATTCCCTTTTTCTTAAACGCTCTTTCAACATGTCAAAAATTTAAAATTGATAAAATTATTGATACTCAGCCTCTTGGCACTTCAGCGATTATCAAAGCTCTCAGAATAATTAAATGGCGCACAGGAAAAGTAATTGAATATGAAAAAATAATCACTGATCTTCCCACAGAAGAAGCTAAACACTTTTTCGGAGGAATTAAATCTCTATCTGTAAAAGACAGACCCTTTATCAAAGTTCTTACAACAAGACCTATTCTTAAAACAGGAGAGACTGAAGAGCAGTTCTGGATAGCTCATTGTAATCTTCCATTATCATCCATTCTTTATGCACCACTTCCCCTTAGACCCGCATTTTTCCAATTTGGAATGGAAGCAAACTCAAATCCAATGACTGAAGAACTAGTTCTTGATATTTCAATTGCTTCTCCGGAAGATCTACATCTTACATATAAAACACTATCCTACGGATCTCTGGATGCTAAAAGGACAAAAAACCATATTTCAATACCAATTCAACCAGACGATAAGGTTGCACTAATGATGCTCGGTGCAAATCCTAATCCAAAAGCAGTTCTTTCCTACACAAACAATTTTATTCGAATTCTACAAAAAAAGCAGTATTCCTATCGTAAAGATATTTTCTTCATCTTTTGCAGCAGTCAAGTCTCAATTAGACCCAATCTAAGACAGCAGATTCTTTCCTTAATTCAAAAGACAAAAAACTATCCTGTAGGCCTAACAATTATCCCAATATCGCATCAAAACGATCTAATTGTCGCTCCCCTTCTTCATAGAAGCGATGCAACACTCACAAGATCCGGCGGCCTAACCTCTATGGAATTACTCTCAGTAGCCCATGGAAAAATTTGGATACATAAAGAGCCTGCCCCTCAAACTCTTCCTAAATTTATCCCAAGAACACACACTTTTAGCGAAGGCATGCCACCGTGGGAAAGAGGAAATGCACGTTACCTGGAACTTAAGAAAGGGGCCCGAATCATCACCCCAGACACTTTTGAAGAGGTCTCCAAAGACCACTTTCTTGCTGAAGAACTTCCTTCAATAATTCCCCATATTCAAAAAATAACACCCTAAGAAGCTGTTCTATTTAGAGGGAAAGAGATGAGCAAATGCTTCTTTTGCTTCATCAAGAAAGAGGGGATTTTCGACATCACATGTTGAAGTAACTTTTAGTGCGCCTGGAATATGTGCTTGGAGAATCATCCGGCCCTTTAGGCTTTGAAGACAAAATTCAAAGGGTGCTTTGCCCCCATTATAACGCGATGTTACAGTATAGGGCCATCTAGTGGCTTTAAAGATCGATTCGCCCTCAAGACCTAAGAGAGCTGGATCATCCCCTTCAATGTAATCAATAAATGTTGGAAAGATATCTATATGAGAAGAAATATTGGAAGCTCTATCTTTTAAGATTGTAGAATTTTTTCCAAATTTATAATACAGAGGGACATGGATTTGTTCCTTACCAAGATTTGATGCATGAAATAGTTTTCCATTCTCGTAAAATGCTTCTCCATGATCCCCTGTAATTAATATGATCGATTCATCATTGATATGATTTTTTAAAAAAGATCCAATTAATGAATCAACGTAATGGATCGCATTTCGGTATCGATTTTTTATCCCCTCTACTGATCCCTTATTAAAAGCTGCTTTAATGTAATTTATAGGATCTTCAACAGGTTGAAAAAGATCACCGTCTTCTCTTGGCCAGCTATATCCAAAATGGGTTGCATCTAAGAAGATAATATAAAGATGTCCATCTTTACCAAATTGATTCTCTTCTAAAAGAAGTTTTTCTATCGCTTTTTTGTCACTCTCAGCAGTTGTAACTCCTTTTCCATGAGGAAATTCATAATATGTATCGGCTAAATAATGCTTTTTTCCAAAAATTGATTCATCCATGTGGTAAAACGCAAGTTCTGCCGATGAATAGAGATGAATTTGATACCCAAGATCCTTCATAGCTCTTAAAGCTAGACTTCCTTTCTCTTTTGTTTTACGGACATACTCCTTAGAAAATCTAAGGGAGCGTTGCGAATGGAAAATTGTAAACCAAGAATGATGGGAACAATTACCACCGGACGCAGCTACATCAAAAGAAATATTTTCATTTTTAAATTTATACAAATGTGGAGCAATTTCATTTGTGATAAAATCCTCTCGCAGACTCTCAATTACGAACAGATAAATAGGAGGCTTTTTAGATGATAGAGTAGAGCATCTATCAAATGAGTCTAAGGGCATCTCATTTAAACTATTCTCCATTGCAATAGTTATGTGTGATGGAGAAAAAAAGGTTTTTTTAAATGGAAGTATCTCTCTAAATTGTTCATATTCAGAATATGCTAGATTCTTTAAAGCAGCTCTATCCCAAATAAAGATTAGAATAATTGGAATTAAACATAATGAAAGCAGGACTTTATTTGAGATCACTAATTTTTTTCTTTGAGCAAATTTTTCTGAAATATGAAAAAAAATCATTGCACCGGAAAAAAGAAGAGCAACACCCAATCCTCCAATAAACCAAATAATAAACGATATATTTGTCGATTTAATCATTTCTAAGAAATTATCGCCGATCTCATATGAAATAAGATGAAGTAAAAACCATATTGAGACGCCCATTAATCTTGTCATTATAAAATCAGCCTCATGAGCTAAAAGTAAGACGCAACTAAATGCAATAAAAAGATGGAAAAATATGTGATGACAATATTTTCGAATCCATAAACTTGCAGTCAATATCATTGCTGCTTCTAAAAAACACTGCAAAAAAAGACTAACAAAAAGAGGCGCATAAGCAACCTCTTTTAATAAAAACAGCGAATAACCATGAACGCCTAACAGAGCTAAAAAAAGCACACTAAAATAGACATAATTTACTTCAAAGAACTTATCTATTTTCATTTAACATCATCAGATTCTATCAAAATAGCAACAAACTCATCCCAGTTATGATCATGGGCCTTTGCTGTAAGCTTTTGATGGTCAGATTTTGTTAATCTAGCAAATGACGGCAAGTCTTCTATTAATTTATTTGATTTCAATGCCGTTTCAAAACCCGGTTTTAATCCGTCCATAAAACCGTCCCATTTAATTGAGCTTTTACGGATCGTTTTCATATGTCCTTTTAATTCATCACTAGAAAGAATATAGCCTAAAAAATGAAGACTGCCAATTCCTTTAAGCCCCTGCCCAAGAGTTTTTAAATGACCCTTTTTAAATCCAAGCGCAACAAGGCTTGTCTTACCAAGAGTTGTAACAATTTCGGTTATTGCCTTGCCTTCGTCTTCTGTCACTTTAACTTCAAACTCATCTGCAGATAGAGAGCTAAAGCTAAGCGCTGCTAAAATTAAAACTTTCCTTAACATTTTTTACCTCACCGTTGCTACTAAATAATGAACTAATTCATCCCACTGACTCTTGTCAATAAACTTGTGCAATTTTGTTTCATCGACATCTAACAATTTAGCAAATCCCGGAATTTGTTCCCAAATTGAACCTGATGCCTTATCTCTATCAAAACCTTTTCTTACAGATCCCATAAAACCATTAAATTTCCAGGAACTATCCTCGATTGAGTGCATCTGATCTTTTAATTCTGAATTTGAAAAAATGTATCCAAGAAAATTAAAGCTACCCATCCCCTTAAGTTTTTTACTTAATTCTTTAAGATGACTTTCTTTAAATTTTAGTAACACAAGGTTTGTTTCACCCATTGTAGTAACAATTTCTTCAATGATTTCTGCCCGTTCGTTACTAACTGTTAGAACAAACTCATCTGAAAATAGGGAAGAAACAAAAACCAATGAAACTATAAAAAAATTAAAGCAAGCACTTGACAAACTTTTCCCACTCTTGTTGATAGACATACCCCTCCAATTGATCTCTGGAACCCCCGACAAGTGTGGAAAATTCTTCTAACTGTTGAAGAAGCCTTCCTTGAAAGTACTCCTTCTCCATATTTTCACCAAACCCATCTATAAAAGGTGTCCATTTAAATGAACTTTTTGAAATTTTTTTTAAACATTCCTTTAAATACGAATCTGTCAGTACAAAACATAAAAACTGTAAAGGAGGAACATGTTGTATACTGTCTCCAAGACGCCTTAATCTAAAGCTATCAAAAAGGAGGCTTGCAACATTTTTCTCTCCCATTGCAGTAATGATTTCCGAAACAGCATACCTCTCCTCCTTATTAAGGAAAAGGACAAATTCATCTGCAATTGCCAATGATCCACATAAGAGAAAAGCGCCTAATATCCATTTTTTCACAAATTAATTTACCTCATACTTAATTTTTGCAAGTTCATGTTTTGCAAGTTCATGTTTTGCAAGTTTAAGATCAGAAGCAACCATCATTTTGACTAACTCTTCAAATGAAGTAGTCGGAACCCATCCTAATTTCTCTTTTGCCTTAGTTGGATCTGCCAATAGAAAATCAACTTCTGCCGGTCTATAATATTTAGGATCAATTTCAATAAGCACCTTTTTTGTCATTTTATCAACGCCTATTTCATTAACGCCCGAACCAATCCATTCAATCTCAATATCCGCTTCTTTAAATGCTATCTCTATAAATTCACGAACTGTATGAGTCTCACCTGTTCCAATAACATAATCGCAGGCTTCTTCTTGTTGCAACATAAGCCACATCATTTCAACATAATCTTTTGCATAACCCCAATCGCGTGAAGCATCTAAATTTCCTAAATAGAGCTTTTCTTGTAATCCGTATTTAATTCGTGCAAGCGCTTGCGTAATTTTTCTTGTTACAAAAGTCTCTCCTCTACGTGGAGATTCATGGTTAAACAAAATTCCATTGCAAGCATAAATTCCGTATGCCTCACGATAATTCACAGTTACCCAATAGGAAAATACCTTAGCACACCCATACGGAGATCTTGGATGAAAAGGTGTTGTCTCTTTTTGAGGTATTTCTTGAACTTCGCCAAACATTTCACTTGTTGATGCTTGATAAAACTTCACCTTATTATTAAAACCAAGCATTCGAATTGCTTCTAGGATCCTAAGTGTACCGAGCGCATCTACCTCAGCTGTATATTCAGGAAGCTCAAAAGATACTCCTACATGACTTTGTGCTGATAAATTATATATTTCATCTGGACAAACCTCCTGAACAAGCCTTAAAACATTACACGAATCTGTTACATCCCCATAATGGAGAAAAAATTGCTGCCCTTCTGTGTGTGGCGACTGATAAAGATGATCTAACCTCTCTGTATTTCTTGTTGATGCTCTTCGCTTTACGCCATGCACCTGGTACCCTTTACTAAGTAATAATTCACTTAAGTAGGCTCCATCCTGGCCTGTAACTCCAAAAATCAAAGCCTTTTTTCTATATTCTGTACCAAACAGAAGTAAAGGAAGACACAATACAAATCCGATCCATTTTCTCACAATTTTTTTCCTAAAAAAAGAGTGTTATATTATTCAGCTAACTAGTTTTTATCTAGAAAATTCTCGAAGTTTATGTTACGACATAAATTATGTTTAAAAAAAGACTCTTTGGTACTTTAGCGTTTCGTGTTTTATTAAGTAGCTTTATCTTCCTTATAATTCCGTTAATTTTTTATGCACTTTTTGTATATGATCGAGACTATAAAGAAAAATTAGATAGCGTATTTACAGAAATGCATCTATTCCAAAGAGATCAATTAAATTTTGTCTTACAACTTGAACAAAATAATAAAAATTTCCTAAGAGCCGTATATCAACTAATCTCCCTTATTCAAAATCAAACAGGCAAAGCCTCTCTTGATAAAATTGACAAAATCTTAGATAAATTTACAGAAGAATCAAATTGGTCTGCAATATTCTATCTAACAGTAACTAAAGATGACCTTCTGATCTGCACTAATTCTTCGATAAAAAAGTATGAGAATGTAAATTTCACTCCATATTTTGGTCTCAACTATTTAGAAGGAATTCATGAAAATATCTTTGTTGCTAAAGATCCGGCATTTGGTCATAGTTTATTTATCACAATTCCAATGAGAAATAGCGACAATCAAATTATTGCTGTATCCGGGATCTCAATTGCACTAACAAAACTTGTTGAAAACTTAGATACTGCAAGACATCTATATAATGCAAACATTTCAATTTTAGATGAGGAAGGGTCAATTCTTGCATCAACTGCTTACAAAAGAATTGATAAAAAATTTGTTGAAAAAAAAGATATTCACACGTCTATACCAAATGAAGCAATACCCATAAAACGGATTAAGTCTGTTACTCAAGGTTATGAATTTTATCTTGGCAATGAAAAAAGATTTCTCACATCTATCAGACTTCCAAATACAAAAACAAGAATCATACTAACAATCCCGTCTAAGATACTTTTGCACGAACTTTACAGATCTCTTATCGAGCTTGGAGCTCTCCTTCTTTTCATCTTAGTTTTCGGTGGCATAATCTCTTATTTATTAACTCTTCGATTTGCAAAACCGTTAGCGCAACTGATTAGTGTTATGAGCAAGGTAGGAAATGGCGATCTTAAACAAAGGTTCAATGAGGACCGCTTAGGATTTGAAATCAATTATCTAGGTGAGCAATTCAACCAAATGGTTATATCACTGATCAACTACATCGAGGAAGTAAAAAAAGAGAGAGCATTCAAGGAGGCGTATCAAAAGGAACTCCAAATTGGACGAGAAATTCAACAATCGATACTTCCTGATGGGACAATTCACTTTGATGATACTGAAACAGCCCTCTTCTTTCGCCCTGCTAAAGAGGTTGCCGGCGATTTTTATGATTGGATTATTAAAGATGAGACTATATACATAACTATTGCTGACGGCGTTGGAAAAGGGATCTCCGGCTGTCTTTATGCATTTGCCTTAAGAAGCACTCTTAAAGCGTGCGAAGTAATTTATAACGATCTTGCAGAAATTGCGATAAAGACAAATACAATTTTCTGCGAAGATACCAAAGAGACCGGCAGTTTTGTAACAGCTTTTTTAGCTAAATATTACGCTCCTACTAAAGAGCTTTCATATGTGAATTGCGGGCATAACTACCCCATTATTAAGCGTGCAGCAGGATACGTTGAGCGCCTTGAAACATCAGGAATCGCCTTTGGCGTCGACCACTTCGATACAGTTGATGTCCGAAAAACAACCTTAGAAAAAAATGACTACATCATTTTCTATACAGACGGGATAACTGACGCGCAAGATAGAGAACACAAACTATTTGGGGAAAAAAGATTAATGAGCATCATTGAAACCTGCCCTTATCAAACACCAGATGAACTACTAAACCTTATTAATCAAGAACTCGCCCTCTTCACCAAAGGCGAGGATCAGTACGACGACATGACCCTCCTCATCCTAAAAATCTAAACTTTACTTACTAGAAAAAAGCACTTTTCTTAAATTCACTTCTTCAGAAAGCTCTACAAGGCAACTTTCTCCAAAATTTTGCGAAATTTCATAGCGCGCAGAAGCTTCTTCTCCCTCGCAAAGATGATCCATACCTTTAATTACAAGATTTATAGATTCAAAAACAGGTAGATTGCATCGCAAAACAAGGTGGCTTGCAAGGTAACTACAAGTCCTACCCTTTCCTGCACCACAATATAGAGCTATTTTACTCACATCTGAAGTATATCTATTTACTAAATCGGCAACTCTTTTAAATTTCTCAACACTAGGTCCGGCTCCCTTTGGGAATTTACCCAATTTATAACCAACTGCATCTTCATTTGGTATATACTCAAACAAAACAGGTCTATCCTCATTTAACAACCTCCATCGCTCTTCTATATAGAAATCATGAGAATCATGCCGTTCTGCGCTACTTAAAGAAACAAGAACAACCACACCCTTTTTTTTAAGATAAATTAAGTTATCATCAATCTCTTTTCTCTCACTTTCAGAAAGAACATCAGACAATATAAATTCAGGATAACCCGGACGTGCTAATCCAATCAAAGGACCCATTTCAACATAGCTCATAGGCCCCTCAATTACAGGCCTTAAAACCTTAGGAACCTCTTGGTAAACAACTTCAAAAAATGCAAAAGAACAGGGTTTTTCTCTTTTTTTTGAAGATCTCTCAGGAACCTCCTCCCATTCAAATTCAACAGAGCTTGTAGGACTTGGTGAAGGAACAGCCATTATACACCACCTTATTATTAGATTTTTTAATTATGTTTATTATCTAATTACAAAGTATAGCAACTGTTAAGGTTTAAGTACATAAAGTTTACAATAAATGTAGGCGTTAATTACAAATGTCCTATTTCCGTTAAATAGAAATGAGTTAAGTTGTATAGAGATTATATAAAAAGTTCTTGAAAAAAGCCTTGTTCAGTCGGATGCTGCTAATATTCTGAATGTTAGTGAAAGACAAATAAGACGAATGGTAAGGAAATATAAGGATAATGGAGTAAAGGGCTTAATATCAAAAAAAGAGGGTATTTCATTATAGAGATAGGCAAGTAGAAAGTGTGAGATGATGCAAATGGACGGACCTCCTCACGACTGGTTTGAAGAGAGAGCCGCTATAAAGAGGTGCGGAACTCGCCGCAGATGAGAATATCGGCATATAGATATTTAGGTTAAATTTTATTTAATAAGCTAGAATACATGATAAAAAGGATATGCATGATATGCATGATGAAGAAAAAGAAAAACATTTACCACATTCTGAACTCACCCGAACTATTATAGGCTGCTCTTTTAATGTGGTAAGGGATTTGGGGCCTGGATTTCAAGAACGAATCTACAAAAACGCTCTACTCATTGCTATGAAACAGAAAGGATTGCTTATTAATTTTCGGTGTCGAAAGTTAGAATACCAGAGATTACATCTGTTGTAAAATCCTGAATTCGAAGAAGTTATTGATGAGCCAATACCATTTTAAGGCGCCAATTTTTTCATTATCATGCATATCAGGTGCATCCTTTTTATCATGGTTTCTGATGCCCCACATCTAATTACTTCTAATAAACAAGAACAAGCCTTACCAGAAAGTTTTTTAAGCGGACTGCTCGACCCCGGACCCACCGGCAAGAGTTTTCCACCCTTGCATTCCGAATGGAGGCCATTCAATAAGGGCTTTATTCCTAAGACCCCAGCAAAGGGATCACCCTTTGCAATCCCAAGTGGTTTGCATAACAAATCCATTGGTATAATAGAGCTACTAAACTCACCACCTATCCAAGATTGCTTTGACCCCCAAAAGGGGACATTTCTAAAAAACGCTGACTTCGACTATAGCCACCAGTCTTAATTGAAAATCAAATAACTAT
>CAMBTZ010000002.1 GCA_945870925.1 Chlamydia trachomatis
GGGGAAAAATATCTCCAATATCCAATTAGTTCTCAAATGCTGAATAATAAAAAAGATATACAAAAACAGCTAAGCACGATGTTTGCATCTTATAATACAGCGCCACCTACGCGCTGGCAAAAAATGCTAGACACACTTATTCAAAATAGTTCTTTACGGAAAGAAAACGATCGTAATTTTCTGCTCTATTACAAGCAGTTAGAAGATCCAAACATCCCGATTAAGACAAAAATGGATGGCTGTGGGACTGAAGATCTACAAAAAAGAGAGGCGATCAATATTGTAAAGGACATGATTTTAATCGCAAATACACAATAGCAGTTGTCAAAAATCAAAGAACGGTTTACAATTTTCCAATAATTTAAGAATTATGGCCAGGTAGCTCAGTCGGTAGAGCAGAGGACTGAAAATCCTTGTGTCGCCGGTTCAATTCCGGCTTTGGCCACTTGCGGGGAGAGCAGTAATGTATCTCCCCAATTTTTTAGCAAACTATGAAAACTAATAGCGGCACCTATTAGTCGCATTAGGTAAATTGAAATCTTGCGCTTCTAACACAGAAATACTTATTAAATTATCTATCAATCCAATTAAAGATTTAGCCTTTTTCTCAACTCTGGGATAAATCGAAGAGCTGTAGTATCTATTTCAGAATTTGACTCAGCACGCTTACTTTCGGCTTTTTCAAAAGTGTATTTATACTGTTCATTACTTTTTAATCTTGGGATCTTTTTTTCCTTAAAATAATTCTCTGTCCTCGTCCAGTAATGTTGAATTCTTATAACATCTACACTACGAAGATCGGAATCATTTGTTCTGAAAGGAAATGTTACCCCTTTTAGCCGGTTTCTTAAATATTCGTTTGTATGGATGCCTAATTTTTTTACATATCGAGGCTGACAAATTGACTTGCAATTTGCATTTCTTTTAGAATTTTTGGGAGCTTTATATATTAACATTTCTAACATTGTCTTGTTTTCAGGTATTTCATCTAAAAATGAAGTTCCATAATTTTGCCATGATATTTCAACCCCGGCATACGATTTATAAGAATCTAAAAATTCACATAGAGTATTAGATGTAACCGGTACAATGAATTCATCAACATCAATAATTGCTAACCAAAAATATTTGTCTGCTACATATTTTAAGCAGTTATTATATGCTTTTATCTGCACATCATCCCAGTTACCTGAACAAAAATAGGGCCAATCTACTAAAGTTATTATTCCAGTCGCTATGTAGGGTTCCAATATTTCATAGTAGTTGTCATCACTACAATTATTATATAAATAGAAATGATCAACCCCAATTATTCTATGAAATTCAATCCATTCTTTTAAGTAGGGAGCTTCATTTTTAAACATTGCACAAATTGCAATAGAGTTATTTGCTAGCAGAGAATTAAATAAGATTAAAAAAAATAGTAAAAATGCTTTTTTTGTCGTTGAACGCAAATCAAAAATTATTTTTTTCATTGCTCGATGCACTCCCTTTAAATTAAAGTGAATTAAATTCGCTATATTTATCCAGCATATTTTTTACGGCCTTGTATAGGTTCTGGCTTTAAATATTGCTCTATGTATGTAAATAATTCACTATACAATTGATGTAGCAGCGACTGGAAATTCTCTTTCAAGACAGGTTCGACTGAGGTTTAGATCGCTTGGTAGAATACAAGCCCAATACTTTGAAAAGATCTGAATTCTATTAAGTTGGAAACGCTCCTTTATATAGATTGCTTTTAAGATTCGTGCAATTGAGTTTTTAGCGTAGATATAATCTCTATGATAATCGGCGCAATCGAAGGCGGTTTCTGCTGTAACATCCTTAATTTCTATGATGTATGCATTGAAAATTAGAGCCCCTAACTCCTCCAATTCTTTTTCGAAAGCAATTAATGCAGGGTTTGTTCGATCTGTAAAATATTGAGGTAAAGAGATGCTTAAAATCTTATCACAATATTCTAATTCGTATGGTAGGAGTTGAGGTGGGCTTCTTAAAGAGGTTTTAGGTTTGTGGAAAGAAAAGTGTGAAGTATTTCTGAAAGCTTTTATAAGTGGTGTTGGTTCGAATGTAGGGTTGATAGATTGGCATAATTGTGAAAAAAAGATTCTGTATAGTTTTCTGTCGGTTTCGGAGAGTTGATATTTTACAGCAAGTCCAGGCTTTGTAATATTATCTGTTAAGCAATAGAAGATAGCCGCCTTTTTAGGATTAAGGTCAATAGATTTATGAATTCCTAAAATTGTAATTAATTGTAGTTTTGGAACTTCTTCTAGAGATTTGGCAATTCTAGCTTCTAGGAGAATTGGACCTTTAATTCTTAAATTTTGCATAAATAGATCCAAATTTAGAAATTCTCTTTCGGGCTTTCTAAGGGCAGATCGTTGAAGGTGTGAGGTAGGTCTTAGGTAAAAAATTGTGGATTCGCTGTTTGCTAGATGTACTTTAGGGTTAACTGCTGATATTTCAGAGGGGGTCATAATTATAGCTTTAGGTTTGGTTGTTTTTCTTAATACAATTATTATTGAGCAGTAATTTTAGACTAGTGTATAGAAAAAATCTAGTGAAAATTGCTTAAATGAATTAACCTACTAAATTATTGTCAATTATATCGAGGGTTTATGAAAAAAAATATTGGAACTAGAGATCGAATTATTCGTTTTGTGATTGCGCTTTTTTTGTTTGCATATGCTTTATGGCAGTCTAGTTGGATAGCTTTTGGCGCAGGAGTTTTTACATTGTTAGAATCTCTTTTTAGCTGGTGTATTCTCTATCAAATTCTTGGAAAATCCAGCTGCACCATTAAAAGAAAAAAATAAAAATTTAAAATGGAATATTTGGTATTTTTAATGATTCGTGTTGTTTTATTTATGCTGATTTGTTGTTCTAGTTACTTGCAAAGTCTTCATTTTGTGTTTGTTCCTGATTATGAGCCTCGTGTAGAGACCTTTTTTTCAAAAGATGAAATTCTCAACTATGATAAGGCTTCGCTTTGGAATAAGATAAAATATCTATTAAACCGAGAGGGACATAGCGTAAGCACATCGCTATTAAAAAATTTGCCTATAAAAAAAGGGGGAAACGATGTTAGATATGTTATCTTTAATACTCCGCCACATCTATCAAAATTAAGTGAAATCAACTATAGGTTGTTGAATTTAATTGTGTTTGAACCACCATCTGTGTTGCCGAAATTACACACTAATGAGTATTACTCCCAATTTTCTAAGGTGCTCACATGGGAGGATGATAGGGTTGATGGAAAAAAATTCCTAAAATACTATCATCCGGTCTGTTATCCGATGATTTCTGAAATTGTACCTTTTGTTGAAAGAAAACTATGTACAATTATGGCAGCAAATAAGAGGTCTAAATTTATAGGTGAGATCTATTCTGAGAGAAGACTTGCAATAGCTTACTTCGATAGATTTCCTGATCAATTTGATCTCTATGGACCTGGCTGGGAAAAAAGAAACTACCAAACTTATAAGGGTCAGGTCGAATCTAAAATTGATGCACTAAAGAATTATAAATTTTCCATTTGTTATGAAAATACTCAAGGAATGAATGGCTATATCACTGAAAAAATCTTTGACTGTATGTATGCGGGTGTAGTCCCGGTATATCTTGGCGCGCCTAATATAGCTGAGGATATCCCCTCTAATTGTTTTATAGATAAGAGAAATTTTTCGACATATGAAGAGCTGCACAAACATCTTATAAATATTTCCGAAGCAGAATTTAATTGCTATCTAGATAATATGAGAGCCTTTTTAATATCAAAAGAGGCTAAAAAATATACGCTAGACGGCTTTGCTCTTTCTATTGTCAATGGTCTAACAGGGCTTAAATTAACTTTTGATGATTTGCCTTAGAAGCTGTCCTAAAACCTAAAAAGCTTTATATGTAGTAAATTTAATTCGCTATAAGATGTTCCAATGAAAAAAATTGCCTAAAATTCAACGCAAAGGCGCAAAGAAACAAAGGCGCAAAAAAAAGAAGATGCCCTACTACGCATCCACTATTTTATAAATAAAATGAATTTATAGTCCTTTAAATTTGCTTTGATAGGTGTATCTATCAGATACGGTTTTTTCTTTGCAGTCATCTGCATCGGATCTGTAAAAACAGAGTCCTGCTTCGATGCGCAATAGCTACTGCAAATAAAAAGTGTCTCTTCTGCTAAACCTATCAAATCAAAATTAAAGAACTATAAAATAAGATAGCTAGCTTTGTGTCTTTGCTTCTTTGAACCTTTGCCTTGATTTTTTGATACAAACCATCTAGTACTAGCTAGATTTTAGTTTTAAAAGACGTTCTAGGTTTTAGGACAGTTTCTTAGAAGTAAAGTTTGAGGCAGCTTTTTTTAGCCCGAAATAGGTTCCTGCAATAATTTAAGGTACTCAAATGTGAGTGTAGGGCTTTGAGGTATTGGGGTTGAAGCGATTTTTCGCATTGCCGCAACAAATGGACCAAGATTTTGTTTTTCAAGAGCAGAGATTGGGAAAATAGTCTCTTTATCAAACGGGTAGTGTTTTAAAAATTGCTTTAGATGCTCTTTTGATTCAGGAAGGTCTGATTTGTTTAGAGCAACGATAAAGGGCTTTTCAAGGAGGATAGGATTGTGTAATTCTAGCTCTTCGCGAAGAAGATTAAGGTCGTGTAGAGGGTCTGTTTCGTGTTCTTTAGCAAGGTCTATCACAAAAACAAGGACTTTAGTCCTTTCGATGTGTTTAAGGAATTCTAAGCCTAGTCCACGGCCAATGTGGGCATCTTTTATAATTCCGGGGATGTCTGCTAGGAAAATTCTAGAATAATCGTCAAATTGAAGATAACTTAAGTTTGGTTTAAGGGTTGTGAACGGATAGTCGCCTATTTTTACTTGTGTTGCTGTTAGAGCATTCAAAAGGGTCGATTTTCCTGCATTTGGTAGTCCAACAAATCCTACGTCCGCAATTAGCTTTAGTTCGAGTTCGATTTTTAAGGTATCGCCTGGTTTTCCTGGAGTTGCATTACGAGGTGTTCTGTTAGTTGGTGTTTTAAAGTGGTCATTTCCAAGACCGCCTTTTCCGCCTGTACAAATTTGAAAAATTTCTTTATCGATAATTAGATCGCGAATGATTTCTCCGGTCTCTAAATTCTTGATTAGAGTTCCGCAAGGGACTTTAATGGTTCTGTCTTGCCCCTTTTTCCCTTGGCAATGAGATGTTCCCCCATCGCCACCATTTTCAGCTTTGACAATGCGTGTATGACGAAAATGATCAAGAGAGTGGAGGTCTTTAGAGACTTCGATGCAAACTGAACCGCCTCTTCCGCCGTTGCCACCTGAAGGTCCGCCTTTTGGTAAAAATCTTGAACGAATCCAGGCAACTCGCCCGTTCCCGCCTCTTCCGGCAGAAATTGTCAAAATAATTTTATCTATATAGGCGTTACGATTATCTTCCTGCTTTCTTGCGAGAGTAGACTCTTCATCGTCTTCAAATAGGCTCTCTTCACAGTTGTCTTCTAGACAAGCATCGATCTGAGAGCACTCTTCTTCTTGATCTTCTTCAAATACTATCATTACATAACCGAAACAACGCGCTTTTTCCCTTCAGAAAATAGCACTTTACCTGGACGTAAAGCAAAAAGAGTTCTGTCAGAACCCATTCCTACTCCAAGACCTGGATGATATTGAGTTCCTCTCTGACGAATAAGAATATTTCCGGCTATGACAGCTTCTCCGCCGAATTTCTTAACGCCTAGTCTTTGTGATCTTGAATCTCTGCCGTTTCTTGAAGAACCTTGACCTTTCTTATGTGCCATTATTTTCCCCCTTCAATAGCCGTGATTTTAACTCTGGATAGGCTTTGGCGATGGCCTTTTCCGCGACGACAATTTTTACGTTTTTTGTATTTAAAAACATAAATTTTATCATCTCTAAATTGCTCTACTATTTCTCCTTTTACAGAAGCGCCTAGAAGGTTTGGTGCACCCACTAAAATATTTGTTCCTGTAGAAAGTAAAAGAACTTCTTCAAACAAAACAGCACTTGCGGTTTCGCCTGGAAGTTTTTGGATGTCAATAATATCGCCTTCTTTAACGCGATACTGTTTATTTCCTGTTTTGATGATTGCATACATAGCGATAAACCTCATTCTTTAATGGGCGCCCATTATAATGAACGGTTCTTTAGAGGTAAAGATAAAAAGTAAATAAGAGAGGTTGTTAGGGCAATTGTTGCTCCTGGAGGCCAGTTAAAAGTGTAAGATAAATAAATTCCTATTAAGGTAAATAATAGTGAAAGTGATACGGATAGACAAATCATTTTTGAAAGTTTTTTAGTAAAAAGATTTGCAATTGCAGCCGGAAGGCAAAGCATTGCGATCACCAGGATTGCTCCAATTGTTTGTATCATTAGAACTACAGTAATTGCTACTAGTGTGAGGAGGATAAAATAGATGAAAGTAACAGGTTGTTTTTGAAGATAAGCCTGAGTTTCATCAAACGAAATAGCTAAGAATCTTTTATGAAAAATAAAACAGACAATCACGACGAAAACATCCAAAAGAAGGAGCATTTTAACATCATCCATGCTTGCCCATAGAAGATTTCCAAATAGAAAATCCATTAATTGTGTATTTGTGTTTGGTACAACTGCAATCAGAATAACTCCGACGGCCATTCCAAATGACCAAATAGCTGCAATGACTGTATCTTCCCTTTCTTTGTAATAAAGGTGGGATCCACCAATTATAAAGGCAAAAAATATAGCTGATACTAAAGACCCCATAAGTGGGCTAAAAAAAGCAAGACCTGTAAGATAATTTAAGAATACAAATAGTCCGATTCCACCTAATACAGCATGGGAGATGCTACCGCTAATAAATACAACTCTTTTTGCGACAACATAGGGGCCTACTATTCCGCTAGCAAATGCAGCCGCTAACCCGGCAAAAAGTGCTGTGCTTAAAAATGGATTTGTTTGTAAAGCTAGCCAAAATTCAATCATATCTCAATTCCCGGGTGATAAACCCCCATTGCGTAGTGTTTACAAAGTTGATTGCTTGGAATTCGTGTGGCGGTAGTTGAAATACAGATTGCTTGATCAATAGATTGGGTCATTTCGGTGAGGGAGTGGGTTACCATTAAAATTGTCTTCTTACCTCGGAGCTCTTGTAATTTACTTTGAATAAAAGTGGAGGCCTCTAAATCAAGTCCGCTTGTAGGTTCGTCTAAAAGAAGTATATCAGGATCACATAGGAGTGCTCGAGCTAATAGGGTTCTTTGTCTTTGACCGCCGGAAAGAGATCCAATTGTCCGGTTTTTTAATGCAAGGATTCCAAGTGAATTTAATAAATTTAGTGCCTTCTCTTTAATTTCTTTTGGAAATTTTCCATACCAAGTGAGTTTTGACAATTGGCCCATTAAAACACACTCAAGCACGGTTAATGGGAATAAGGAATCAAAAAAAAGTGTCTGAGGAACATATCCAATTGAGCAGCGCATTTCTTGAGGAGGAGATCCTTCGATAAGAACTGTTCCTGTCTTAGGTGACAATAACCCCATAATCAACTTTAAGAGGGTCGTCTTGCCTCCGCCGTTTGGTCCCATTAAAATATAAAAGCCTCCTTTTGCAAAAGAGAGGGAGATATCCTTTAAAATAAGAGATTCTCTGTATTGAAAGGAGACGTTTTTTATCTCAATGATTGGTTTTGACATGATTATTTGTAAGGTAAGTCTCTAAAAGGACCATTGTTTCTATGTAATTTTTTTTATAAGGATCTACTGAATATAAAGGAATTAAAAGTGCTTGAGCTAGTATTTTTGCAGCTTTATTGGAGTGTTGTGGTTGAGTGAAAATTCCAAGTATTTCATTGTGCTCTTTTTTCAAATCATTAATTAAATGGGTTAAATCTTTTGGCCTGGGCTCCTTTCCTTCATTGGGTTCAATTACGAACTGCCTAATATTATAACGCTTACAAAAATAAGTATAGGCTCCGTGGGAAGTAGCAAGAATTTTATTATTTACAGGTTTCAACGAAGTTGAAAAAGCTTTGTCAATCCGGGTTAATTTATCCTTTAATGCACCATAGTTTTTCTCAAATAGAGCAGATTTTTCCGGAATAAGTGTTGAGAGAGTGTCGCAAATTATTTTAGCCTGCTTAATATCAACTAACGGGTCTAGCCAGAAATGCGTGTCAAAACTACAATTATCATGATGATGGTGGTGGTCACAACCGTGAAGTTTTTCTATATTAGCGGATAGAGAGACCGCTTTTAATTTGGGATCGATAGATTTTAATTTTTTTAAAAGGGGTGATTCAAACCCTTCTCCTATAGTAAACCATATTTGAGCATGGTCATATTCAGTGAGGTCACGATGTTTAGGTTCCCAATTATGAGGGTCAACATAGGCTGGTAAAACGCATTTTGCAGTAACTGCTGATCCAGCAATCTCTTCGACCATCGAAACATAAGGTTCTACACTTAAGAGTATTAGGGGTTTTTCAGGGGTAGGTTCTTTAATTTTTGAACACCCAAAAAGGCATAGAACTAAGAATAAATATTTTTTCATATGCAGAATTGTAATATAAAAGACCTTATTAAAGCAAACGCCTTGCCTAAAAAAGAATATTTCTTTATATTCGCGGCACTTTTTCTTAAATCAAGGCGATAGGAGAGAGTGTTTTTGGAGGGGTGTCCGAGTGGCTGAAGGAGCACGCTTGGAAAGCGTGTATACGTTTATCGCGTATCGTGGGTTCGAATCCCACCTCCTCCGTAATGAAATGAAGGTGGTGGAGAAAGCCAATAATTTGGATTTCGGTGGGTGAGAAGTGAAGGAGCGCACGCATTAAGCAGGTAGTGCTTAATGTGAAAGGGCGACTGAACCTGCCCGAAAGGGGAATCCCACCTCCTCCTTAATGAGTTGTGAAGTAGGTAGTTTATATGAAATGTCCGTTTTGCGGGTATGATGAGACTAAAGTTACCGATTCAAGGAATGCATCAGAATCAAATGCGATTCGGAGAAGACGTGAATGTTTAAAATGTTTACGCAGGTTTACCACATTTGAGACGGTTGATCTTTTTATTCAAATAAAAAAACGTGATGGCCGCTATGAAGAATTTCAAGTGGAAAAACTAATTCGAGGTCTTGATTCAGCGTGTAGACATACTCGAATAAGTCATGAGCAAGTACTTGCAATAGCAGCAGATGTCTCTCATGAAATCATGGATTTACAGACTAAAGAAATCGATACTCTAGCAATTGGAAAAATTGTTATGGAGAAATTAAAAAAACTAGATACTATCGCTTATATTCGATTTGCTTGCGTTTATAGACGATTTAAGGATAAAGATGAACTGATGCATGCAATTGCTGCAGAAGAGAGGGGTATATAAATATGTCGTTAACAAAAAGCGAAGTTGAAGGGTTTAAGGCACAATTACTTTCATTAAAAAAGCAGTTTCAACACTCTTTTGAAGGGAAAGCTTCTGATGCAAAAGCATCGGATGAAATGAGAGGTGGTTCTCAAAATTATGCTGAAGAAGGGACAGAAGATTTTGACAGAGGTATTAGTATTGAAATTGCGGGTAAAGGAATTGAAGTGATTCGTCAAATCGATAATGCTCTAGATAAAATTGAAGAGGGAACGTACGGCATTTGTGAGATTACTGGTGAAGAAATCTCTAAAAAACGTTTAGATGCAATACCTTATGCAACCATGACTCGAGAGGCTCAGGAAAAAATTGAAAAAGGACTTATCTAACGTAGTATCTCTTGTGGGGATACTCATTAGTCTTATAACAATTGATTTTTTGATAAAATTTTGGGTTAATTCCCATGTTTTTGAACCGATTGTAGTTTGGAAAAATTCGATCGGTATCGATTTCTTTATACAGCACGTAACCAATCGCGGTGGGGCCTGGGGAATGCTTGCATCCCTGTATAAGCCGCTTCTTATTATTCGCGTTTTAATAATCATGGGACTTCTTGCATATCTATGGAGTGAGACTCCGCCATTCAAGAAAAGTCTGTATATAATTTTAATTCTTTCCGGCGCTATGGGTAATGTTCTTGATTCTTTTTTATATGGTCATGTAATTGATATGTTTCATTTTGTCTTTTGGGGAAGATCTTATGGTATTTTTAACTTTGCCGATGCTATCATCTTTATCGGAAGTATGGGGCTAATATTTACGCCCAAAAAAATAGCGCATGTCAATCGATAAAGTTTTTAAAAAAGAAGAGTACCTTGTCTCAAAATGGCTCTCATCTTCATTTCTTGTTGCTGAAGAAGAATTTGCCTCTTTTATAAATGAGATGGGGGATTTTTTTCTTTTTTCAACAGGAAGTCTTGTCTCAAACTTAAACCCTATATCTCATGCTGTTTGGCAAGAAAATTATCTTGCGCATCCGAAACCAATGCTTATGACATATGATGAAAAAGATATTTATGCATTTGAGGCTAGAGAAGGTAAATTTTTAATTTATCCAAGAGCACCGGTTATACAAGTAAGAGAACATCAATTTATGTGGACAAGCGATCATAGAATCCAAACCATGGTGTATGGAAAGGATTCTATTAGTTGGGGTCTAAATTTTTCTTACCCTCAAATTTTTTATGATCCTAAAACAAAAAAAATTATCGAAGTGTTAAAAGAAAAGGGCTCTCCAAATACGGAGGCGTTTAGAAAATTACAAAAATGGGTGCGTGATTTTACTAAGCCAGCCCAGTTTTTAAGAGCGGGGAAAAAAATAAATGCAACATTTAGAATTGGCAAAAAGTGTACATGCTAAATTACAAGAAAAGAAGAAAAAGTTAGCTGTTGCTGAATCCTGCACAGGCGGCTTATTGATGGCTGACTTGACTAGTTTTCCCGGTGCTTCCGACTACTTGCTTGGGGGTGTTGTTGCCTATTCAAATGAATTAAAAAGAGAGCTTCTTCATGTATCACCTGTAACTCTTGAAATACATGGAGCTGTTAGCTCTGAAACTGTGATGGAAATGGTTAAGGGACTCTTTTTTGTGACTAAGGCCGATATAGCAATTGCTGTTTCAGGAATTTTAGGGCCGACGGGTGGTAGTGAGGAAAAGCCTATTGGAACAGTTTGGGTTGCTTATGGTGAAAGAGATAAGCAAGTAAAAAGTTATCTAGTCCCTCTTAATGACGCTCTATCTCGAGTAGAATATCGAGGAAGAGTAGTTACCTATCTTTTGGAGACACTTTGGAGCCTATAACAAGTAGACAAAATCCCCATTTTAGAAAATTACTCGATCTTCATAAACGTGAAGAGAGAGATAATTTAGGGCAATTTCTTGTCGAAGGGGAAAGGGAGATTTCATTAACAAAGGAGATCGATATCCTTTATTATACAGAAATTACTCCATTTGTCATCGAGATGAAAAAAAAATCGCGTGAAATGATAGCTATATCTGCTGAGCTTTTAGAAAAGGCTTGTTATAGAGGGAGTAGTGTTGTTGCGGTTTGTTCAGCTAAGCTTGCAACGCTCGAGGAAATAAAAAACAAGTCCCTTCTTCTTGTGTGCGAATCAATAGAAAAGCCGGGGAATTTAGGGGCGATTTTACGTACGGCAGATGCTGCAGGCGTTAATGGAGTAATTGTTGCCGATCCGGTTGTTGATGTTTTTAATCCAAATGTTGTTAGAGCAAGTCTTGGAGCCATTTTCACTCTTCCAGTTGTTCAAGTTGATAGCAAAAATGCCTTGAAGTTTTTAAATGACCAAAAGATGCAAATTGTTGTCACAACTCCAAGTGCAAGCAAACTTTACCACGAAGTTGATTTTACAAAACCTACGTGCATAGTGATCGGGAGTGAATCAAAAGGGTTATCTCCAGATTGGCTAGAAAATAAAAATTGTATACCTGTAATAATACCGATGATGGGCCATGTGGACTCATTGAATGCCTCCATTTCAGCAAGCATAGTGATATATGAAGCTCTTAGACAAAGAAGTGCTCTACCTAGATAACCATTTATTAGTTGTCGATAAGCCACCCCTCCTCCTAACTCTGCCAACAACTGAGGTGAGCGATTCTGTTTTGACTAGAGGGCAAGCGTGGATTAAAGAGAAATTTCAAAAGCCGGGAAATGTCTTTCTCCATCCTGTTCATAGGTTAGACCGAGTTGCAAGTGGTATAGTGGTCTGTGCAAGAACAAGCAAAAGTCTCTCCAGATTGAATGAACAGATCCGTGGAGGCCAGTGGCATAAACTCTATCGATTGCGATTTGAAGGGAAGCTCCCTTCTTCAAAGGGGACTCTTCGTCATTTTTTAGAGAAGAGTGACTATCATACAAAAGTGGTATCAGAAGGATGTGGACAAGAAGCGATCCTTCATTATAGTCAGGTTGCTCCCGGAATAGCTGAAGTCGAGCTTGTGACGGGAAGGTATCATCAAATTAGAGCTCAATTTGCAGCCATTGGCTGTCCTATATGTGGTGATTACAAGTATGGTGCTGTTACTAAAGCAATCTCACCTGGAATAGATCTTTATCACATGCGTCTTGAGTTTAAGCATCCTGTTACTAAAGAAATGATTCGTATTACAAGCTTAAATTGTATGTGCTAGTATTAATTTTTTAATATTGGAAGGGATTTATGAAAATTAAATTGGTTTTTTTGTTTTGTTTTAATCTTCTATTAATGCACGCAACACCTTTGCAGACAGTAGTAGATTACAATTATGGCTTGCTCCTTTTAGATGACGGATCAGTTTGGGGATTAGAAGAGGAGGATGATGAGAATGAAGTGTTTGTTAAAGGTGATATAGTTAATACAGAACTGCTCGAAGGTGAAATTCTAGGCAAGACGGGAGAGAGCGCTGTTGTTTGTAATGCATATGATTTTTTAATCAAGTGTGAAAGTGAGGATGAATTAGAGCGGATGTATGGCTATCTTTCCCATTTAAGTAATGGGGAGGTTTTTGTCGGAATTAATTTTGAGCCGTATAAAATTACTCCTGGGCAAACTGTTCTAGTAGCAAGGTTTAATGATGACGGATGTGCTTTAATCAATCAAGAGAGCTTAACTTTTATAAATAGCGGTGCTTACTTAGGTAATACGGGCAATCTTTCCATAATAAGGAGTGTTGTTGAAGTAACTGAATCTGGTTGCCTATTTGATGACGGGTTTGTTTTAAATCAAACTCTTCTTCCAGAAATAGATAGTCTTGAAATTTTTGAGAAAAATATTTCGTTACATTTTGATCCAAAAGAGCCGTTAAAACTCTATGTTGAAATAGTTGCGGATGACCAATTTGCAAATGTCTCAATCGACTGCCATGAACACTTAAATATTCAGATTGATTTAAGTGTTGAATTAGAAGATGGGGATCCTTGGAAAGAATCAATTTCATTTATAGGAAGCAAAGCTTTAAAAGAGGCTTTTATTCCCACCGATTTAAAAGTTGGAGATAGACTTGCTTTTTACACTATTGATAATCCGTTATTTGGTGAGGAATTAAAAAATCGCATTTATTTTGTAGTGAAACAGTAATTCATTTTTGTGTAAACTCAGAAAAAATTTAGAAACAAATAGGTATCCGATGAAGAAGATTATTTTGTTACTGATTGGCGCATCTCTTTATGCAAACGGTCTAGCAATCCCTGAATTGGATATTCATTCTTGTGAAGTTCTCCATTTAATCAATAATCAATTGATATCTACGGATGGACTTGTTTTAGAATTAAAAGAGCGTAACTACGTAGAATTATTTGATGAAGGAGACTCCATTCAAGTTAAGGAATCAAACGGTGATTATTCAGTTATACATAACTTGACTAATATTGAAGTGCCCTGCGGTTTGGCTGGAATAGTTGAAGGTAAAGTTCATTTTGTTGGAAAAGTAATGGATGGAATGGTTGAGCTTTCAAATGGTGAGCTTTTTGTTACGGAAGTTGATATTGAAGGTTTCTGGACAGTGAGAACTTCTGTTTTAAAAGTGGTTACACCAAATGGCGAAATATTAATCGACCTTAGTTCAGGGGACTCACAACAAGTAGTATCTCTTGGGACACTTGATATATTTCGGGAACTTGATTTTATTACTTCTTCAAAAGGGCATCATGTCGAACTTGTCAAAACAGGGCCAGTTCGCTGGATTTCATCGGATCTTGGAAGTTGTCTCTATTGGGATGAGGGAGATGAAGTAATTGTTCAAAAATTTGTTAAGTCTAATATTAAGACGATTGATTTATACACTCCCTTAGTTTTCCTTCATAATGTTACGCGAGATGAGTTTGCAATAGCTATTAGTGTAACTGAATAATTTGAGAAATTTCAATAGCAGTAAGGGCTGCACCTCTGAGAAGTTGATCGCCACAAATCCAGAGATCTAAAGTGTTTGCAGCAGAGAGATCTTGTCTAATTGGTCCATAGAATATATCTTTTTTATGTTCAGCAAGTTGAGGTGTTGGAGAGGTGTGAAAAAGAATTCCTTTTGCCGCAGTTAAGGTCAAAAAGGCGTCTTGCGGATTTTTATTAAAGGTGACATTTACAGCCATACTGTGAGCTCTTAGTGTCGGTACACGGACAGAACGTACGTTCACGCCGATCTCAGGGGCATTAAGTATCTTCTTAGTTTCGAAAATAATTTTGTCCTCTTCTTCAGAGTAACCAGATTCAAGTCTTGTGGATTCGTGAAGAAAGAGGTTATGAGCAAGTCGGTGAGGAAAAATTTTAGGAGGACGATTTTCAAGTAGTTCTAAGAGCCCTTCTTTTCCGGCGCCACTTGCTGCTTGGTAGGTTGTGATTTGTATGCGGGAAATTTCAAAGGCTTTATGAAGTGGGCCTAGAACCATAAGCATGATTGCAACGATACAATTGGGACAAGCAATAAGATTCGAGTGTTTTTCTAATAGATGCCCGTTTATTTCAGGTAAAATTAGGGGGACATTTGCATCTTTTCGAAATGCAGAACTTAAGTCAATTACTTTGACCCCAGCTTCTAATGCAAGAGGTGCTAGTTTTTCAGAAACATGAGCTGGTGTGCAAAGAAAAAGAATATCGATAGCTTCAAAATCATAGGTGTCTGTTCTCGAAAAGATCTTGATGTCAGTATGATTTAGGTTCAGAAGAAGGTTAATAACTTCTTCTCCTACTAATCCGGAAGCGCCTACAATTCCAATTTTCATGGCCTGATTATACATCTAGTCATAAATTAACCAAATATTTAAAATTGATTGCTATGAGAAAAGGTATTGAAAAATCAATAGTTGAAGCGTCAAAGGCTGTTGCTGTTTTACAGGAAGAAGAGACGATACAGTTTATTGAGAGAGTAGTAGCAAGTCTCACTGATTGTTTTTCATCAGGAGGAAAGGTACTAATTGCCGGAAATGGGGGATCGCTTTGTGATGCGATGCATTTTGCTGAAGAATTTACCGGATTTTATCGTGAGAAGCGGAGGCCTTTTCCTGCAATGGCTTTAGCTGATCCAAGTCACATGTCATGTGTAGCTAATGATACTTCATTTGAAGATGTCTATTCTAGATATGTTGAAGCTTTTGGAAAAGAAGGTGATCTCTTTATTGCTCTTACGACTAGTGGAAACTCAAAAAATTTAGTTCGAGCAGCTGAGATGGCAAGATTGAAAGGGGTGAAAGTAATTGGGTTTCTCGGAAAAGATGGCGGCCTTCTTAAAGAGTTCTGCGATGATTGTTGGATTGTAAAGAACTTCCCTTACTCTGACAGAATTCAAGAGGTTCATATGACTGCAATACATATTATCATAGAGGCAGTTGAAAAAGAGATGTTGGTTCTTGCTTGAGTACTATCAGAATTGAAAAATGGGTTCTTTCTGAAATTGCCAATTCTGAAAAAATAATCTCCCATTTTTTTCTCTATTTTATAAGCCTTTTTTTCAGGACTGTAATATGTGTTCGAAATCTTTTGTTTGATTTTAAGTGTTTGCCTATATATCGATCGAAGAAAAAAGTTGTGAGCATTGGAAATATTACTTGTGGTGGGACGGGAAAGACATCATTTACTGCATTGCTTGCCGGAAAGGTGGGAAAGCCTGTGGCTATTTTAGAAAGGGGATATAGGGCGAGAAAAAAAAGAAAGGAGCCTTTTTTGGTTTCAACTCCTGATGAGGGAGATGAGGCGTTTATGCTTTCAAAAAAAATTGAATTTGCAAAAGTAATCGTCGGCAAGAAAAGGATTAATAGCGCAAAAATGGCTGAAAAGATGGCGATTGACTATATTCTTTTAGATGATGGCATGCAACATCGCTATTTACATAGAGATATTGAAATTGTTGTTGTTCATTATCAAGATCTTTTTGGGGGCGGTGAGTTTTTGCCCAGAGGGTTTTTAAGGGAGAGTCCAAAAAGACTCAAAAAAGCTGATTATATTGTAGTAAATGGTGTTCGGAATGAGGCGGAATTTTTAGAGGCTACAGATCAATTAAAATATTATTCCAAAGCGCCTTTGATTGGTGTGGCTTACGAAGTATTAAATAAAGAACGACTAGAAAACAGACGAGTAGGTGCTTTCTGTGGAATAGGCAAGCCAAAAGAGTTTTACGCTCTTTTACATTTGGTGGGATGTAGAATAGTTGAGAGTGAGACTCTTCCTGATCATGCTTATTTTTCCGGAATAGATAAGTTTATGAATAAAGCAATGCGAAATGGTGCTGAGACAATTGTTTGCACTGAAAAAGATTATATTAAATTAGATAAAAAAAATGGTGTAATCCCTTTATCAGTAGAGCTCGTCGTTCATTTTGGAAAGCCTCATTTCTTAAACTTAGTGGCGTCAATAGAAAGGCTTTGATGTAAATTTTGAGCAATTCTATCTAAAAATTGAGGAGTATTTAGGTATGTTTGCTTCCCGCCGATCAAAAGTGCAAGATCTTTTGTCATATGTCCTGATTCAATAGTCTGAATTGAACATTTTTCTAAAAGCTCTGAAAAATGGGTTACAGCCGGTGTATCATCCAATGCCCCGCGATGCTTAAGTCCATTAGTCCATGCAAATATGGATGCAATTGGGTTTGTTGAAGTCTCAAGTCCCTTTTGGTGCATACGATAATGTCTAGTTACTGTTCCGTGAGCTGCCTCTGATTCTACTACTTTTCCATCGGGCGACATTAGTACGCTTGTCATCATACCAAGAGATCCGTAGCCTTGTGCAAGAAAATCTGATTGGATATCACCATCATAATTTTTACAAGCCCAAACAAATTCCCCTTTACTTTTAAGTACCGAAGCAACCATGTCGTCTATAAGTTTATGTTCATAAGTTAATTTTTTATGGGTAAATTGTGGATGAAATTCACTCTTATAAATAAATTCAAATATATCCTTAAATCTTCCGTCATAAGCCTTTAATATCGTGTTTTTTGTGGAAAGAAAAAGGGGGTAACCTCTTTTTAGAGCATAATTCATGCACGACCTGGCGAAATCTTGGATGGATTTATCTAAATTAAACATGCCAAGAGCAACTCCGGGCCCTTCAAAATTGTGGACCACATGTTCAATTGTTTCTCGTGCTCCTTCCCAACGCAAGGTTAATTTTCCGGGGCCGGGGATTAGAAAATCGGTAGCATTATATTGATCGCCATACGCATGTCTTCCGATAACAATAGGCTTTGTCCAAGAAGGGATGAGTCTTGGAATATTTTTGCAAAGAATTGGCTCGCGAAAAATTGTGCCACCTAGAGTTTCTCTTATTGTAGCATTAGGTGAGCGCCACATCTTTTTAAGTCCGAACTCTTTAACCCGCTTTTCATCTGGGGTAATTGTTGCGCATTTAATGCCAACGCCATATTTTTGGACTGCAAGAGCAGACTCATGAGTTACTGCATCATTTGTTATGTCGCGGTTTTCAATGCTCAAATCATAGGTTTTAAGGTCAATATCAAGAAAAGGGAGAATTAATTTTTCTCGGATTGCCCCCCACATTATTCCAGCCATTTCATCCCCAAGTAATTCAACTACAGGTTTCTGGACTTTTATCTTGCTCATGCACAACTCCTGGTCTATACTAAACCTATATGTTGAGAGAGATATTTACAAGACAGAGACAGTTCATTAATTACTTTTTTGATGCTCTTGAATATGACAGGGCTGAACTTGTTCTAAATGAATTCCTTGCATGTCAGGGGATGATTGTATTTACAGGTGTTGGAAAAAGCGGAATTATTGCTGACAAGCTTGCAAAGACAATGATGTCTACAGGTACAAGAGCCTTTCATTTGCCACCAATGGACGCCGTTCATGGTGATATTGGTATGCTTACTAACAAAGACTTAGTCGTTCTTATTAGTAAAAGCGGACAGAGTGATGAGGTAATAAACATAGCTAAGCTTATGAAAAAGCGGGGGATTAGAACTATTGCTTGGGTATCGACAAAAACATCTCCGTTAGCTCTGATTTGCGATTTTGTAATGCAACTGCCGCTTGAAAGGGAAATTTGCCCATTTGATTTAGCACCAACGACTTCTACAGCTGTCCAACTTATTTTTGGCGATGTTTTGGCGGTGGCTTTAATGCAGGCAAAAAAATTTAGCATTGATCAATACGCTTTAAATCATCCTGCGGGTGGAATCGGAAAAATGATTGCGGATAGAGTTGAAGACGTTATGAGTAAGGGTGATGAACTTCCCCTTTGCAATAAAGACCAAATTTTGAGAGAGCTTTTAGTAGAGTTATCAGAAAAAAGATGTGGTTCTTTGCTTGTTGTAGATGGTGAAAATAGACTTGAGGGAATTTTTACCGATGGCGATCTTCGTAGAGCGCTAGCAGAAAAAGGGGAAGAGGTTCTTTCATATAAAATTAGTGAGCTCGCTACTAAAGCGGGGTTAACAGTTAATCCACAAACACTTGTAATTGATGCTCTGAGATTAATGGAAGGGGAAAAGAAGGTAATGATGTTACCTGTTGTTGAGCAAGGAAAAATTGTTGGGCTAATTCATATGCATCATATTATGTCCAAAGGAATTGTTCTCCATTCTCCACAAGAAATAGTGTAATAAAAACATTTGTTTGGTAGGATATTTCGATGGAACTTTGTGGATCATTTCTTTTTCTTATAATCGGTATATTCATAGTCGGATATCTCGGTATCATTTTTGAATTTTATATTAAGGTGAATAAGCCTGCTGTAGGGATTGCTTTAGCGACTCTATGCTGGATGGTCTATTTTCTAGGTTGTAGTCATAGTTTAGAGAAAAGTGTCCAAGAGTTAGGTGCTCATTTAGGTGATGTTTCCCAAATTATTTTTTTCCTTTTAGGAGCAATGACACTTGTTGAGCTTATTGATGCTCATAAGGGATTCAATACAGTTATTTCATGGATACATACGCAGAATAAGCGAAAAATGATAATTTTAATCTCTGTGATTTCGTTTTTCTTATCAGCTGTTCTTGATAACTTAACCACTACAATATTAATGATTTCAATCTTAAGAAAGTTGATTCCTAACTCTAAAGATCGAATTCTTCCTGGTTGCATGATTGTAATTGCTGCCAATGCAGGTGGTGCATGGACTCCTATTGGCGATGTGACGACAACAATGCTTTGGATTGATAATAGGATTTCGAGCTTAGCTGTAATGAAAGCAATCTTTTTGCCAAGTCTTGTCTCGATGTTAATTCCGCTCGGCCTTTATCTTCTCACATTAAAAGGGAAGTACCCAAAGCCAGAAATTGACTACAGCAAGGAAAAAAGAGAGCCTGGATCGAGGCTTGTTTTTGTACTCGGTATACTTTCTCTAATCGCAGTGCCAGTAATAAAATCAATCACAGGACTTCCTCCATTTATGGGGATTCTTATGGCTCTAGCCTTGCTCTGGCTAGTCACAGACATCATCCATCATAAATACGAAAATAGACAGCATCTTCGAATTCCATTTATACTGACCAAAATTGACGTTTCAAGTATTTTATTTTTTTTAGGTATATTATTAGCTATAAATTCGTTAGAGTCTGTGGGTATCTTAAATCAATTAGCCCTTATCTTAAATGAAACTGTGTCTAATTCAACTGCAATTGCAACTGTAATTGGGATAGTATCGGCAATTATAGACAACGTCCCTCTTGTCGCAGCAACTATGGGTATGTATGATCACATCGCGTATCCAATGGACTCACCCTTCTGGCTTCTTACTGCTTTCACTGCCGGAACAGGAGGTAGTATGCTTAGTATTGGCTCTGCCGCCGGCGTCGCTCTTATGGGTATTGAAAAGGTCGACTTTATAACTTACTTTAAAAAAGCGAGTTTCCCGGCAGCACTAGGTTATGCAGGTGGAATATTGCTATATATCGCCCTGTTTTAATGAATTGGTCTATTTTTTCATAAAATAATCACGGGGATAAACAATGATAGTCCTTCCTTCGTGTGTAAATGTAGGGTGACCCTCAGAATTAAGTTGAATACCTTTTGCTAAAGGAGTAACAAATTCATCTGTAGCGGGTTCATCAGAATCTGTCCTGATCCTTGCGCCTGATTGATAAGCAGTTGAGCTAAAGTGATATAGAACCCCGGAAATATTAACGGTCGCTGTTAAGACCTCCAATTTTCCATCATTTAAAATAATTAGGTTCCTCCTAGTGTGAGATTCTCCATTTTTAGCAATCCAGTTTGTCGTCCTGCGACTATAGGTTTCGTTAAAAATAAGTGGATACATTGCTTCAGGAAAAGAGTGGCTCTTAATAAGATCTTCGTCTGTGTAAGCAGCTGCAGAAGGATTCAATTTTATTCGACTTAACCCGGCATCAGGTGTGCATGAAAAATCGCGTACTCGTGGAGCTACGCTTATCTCTCTTCTAAATTTGAACGCAGCGCTTGATACGTCTTTTTTCATTATGGCAAATTGCTCTTTAACTTTTTGAGCAGCTTCAAGATCTTCAATCGGAGCAGTTGTAGGAAGTTTGAGAGATAAGACTTCACATTTCATTGGTGCTTCTATAGTTGTTGGGATCTTTGGTTTAGATGATTTTTTTGAAAGGGGTTTCTCTTTTTTAGGCTTTCTTC
Source organism: Chlamydia trachomatis (assembly GCA_945870925.1). GTDB lineage: Bacteria > Chlamydiota > Chlamydiia > Chlamydiales > 2-12-FULL-49-11 > VGMD01. The sequence continues at coordinate 20,980 of CAMBTZ010000002.1, forward strand.
CCCTGGTTGTAGTGGTTTTTGCGTCTAATGCTAATAATTCAGCAGCATTTTTTCTGGCGAGTGTATCGGCTATGGCAGTTTCTTCAGCGCTTAGTCTAGGTTTGGCGGGTGGATCAATGTATCTCTTCCACTTTCTCCCCCTTAAAGCCGGTGCATCGTCTTCGCAAAGCTTCATAGATTTCAATTCCTTAATTATGACATTGAGAGAATCTAGCGCCTCATCGATTTGGCGCTGTTCTTCTATACGTTCTGGAGTCAGCATAGCAGTCAATGCAGCTTCTGAAGTTAAAGGCTCTGAATTTGAAGACTCCGAGCGTGTGGTGACAGGTGGTATAGACATAGAACGCCTCATAAGGTTGTTTGTATATTAATAATTATGTAGATACTGCCGTAAAAAGTCAAGTTCATAATTATATCAACTAATTATAATAATTATAATATCGCAATAGCGGGTCGAGCAATTGCTCATTAAGTTTTAGTAACGCACATATATAGTAATTAATTTAATTAAATTTAGAATCCTCTGTCAGTAAGGGTTTGAGGAATATTTTTATTTTTCTAACTTTTCTTCTAGGAAATAAATCCAATGTTTTGTAATCTATTGGCATCTTTACGAAGCTTAACGCAAGTAAATGAAAAGCGACACCATCGAGTGTAGCAAGAGTAGTAGAAGACAGGAAAAGAGGCGGAAGCTGAAAAGAGTGTGAAAACTACTTGATTGTCTGACAGTATAATTGAAGTGACGAACGTACAAATGAGTTTGTAAGAGGCTTGAAATCTTTTACAGATTTCATATAAGAGCCTTAAGTTAATTTTTTTTATTTTTATTTTTCTGAGAATTTGATCTTAGTTCAGATTGAATGCTGACGGCGTGGATGAGGCATGCAAGTCGAACGAAGTAGAGAGCAATCTCTACCTAGTGGCGAAAGGGTTAGGAATACATGAATAACGCACCCCCATCCTGGGAATAACGACTGGAAACGGTCGCTAATACCGAATGTGGTGACTAAGGGCATCCTTAGTTTTTAAAGTTGGGGACCTGGAAACAGGCCTTGCGGATAGGGAGCGGTTCATGCGATATCAGCTAGTTGGTGAGGTAATGGCTCACCAAGGCTAAGACGTCTAGGCGGACTGAGAGGTTGACCGCCAACATTGGGACTGAGACACTGCCCAAACTCCTACGGGAGGCTGCAGTCGAGAATCTTTTGCAATGGGGGAAACCCTGACAAAGCGACGCCGTGTGAGCGATGAAGGCCTTCGGGTTGTAAAGCTCTTTCGCCAGGGAACAAGAGAGGAGTGTTAATAGCATTCTAATTTGAGGGTACCTGGTAAAGAAGTACCGGCTAACTCCGTGCCAGCAGCTGCGGTAATACGGAGGGTACAAGCATTAATCGGATTTACTGGGCGTAAAGGGTGCGTAGGCGGATAGGAAAGTTAGATGTGAAATTCCAGTACTCAATACTGGAGCTGCATTTAAAACTCCCTTTCTCGAGGATAGACGGAGAGAACGGAATTCCATGTGTAGCGGTGAAATGCGTAGATATATGGAAGAACACCTGTGGCGTAAGCGGTTCTCTAGTTTATTTCTGACGCTGAGGCACGAGAGTGTGGGGAGCAAACAGGATTAGATACCCTGGTAGTCCACACCGTAAACGATGTATACTTGAAGTAGATCGGCTCAACCCGGTCTGTTTCGTAGCTAACGCGATAAGTATACCGCCTGGGAAGTACACTCGCAAGGGTGAAACTCAAAAGAATTGACGGGGGCTCGCACAAGCGGTGGAGCATGTGGTTTAATTCGATGGTACGCGAAGAACCTTACCTAGACTTGACATACAGTAGACAGGTGCAGAAATGTACTCTTCCGAAAGGACTGCTGAACAGGTGCTGCATGGCTGTCGTCAGCTCGTGCCGTGAGGTGTTGGGTTAAGTCCCGCAACGAGCGCAACCCTTGTCATTAGTTGCCAGCATGTTATGATGGGCACTCTAGTGAGACTGCCTGGGTTAACCAGGAGGAAGGTGAGGATGACGTCAAGTCCGCATGGCCCTTATGTCTAGGGCTACACACGTGCTACAATGGTCGGTACAATAGGTAGCAAGACCGCAAGGTGGAGCAAATCCATAAAAACCGGCCCCAGTTCGGATTGAGGTCTGCAATTCGACCTCATGAAGTTGGAATCGCTAGTAATGGCGCATCAGCTACAGCGCCGTGAATACGTTCCCGAGCCTTGTACACACCGCCCGTCACGTCACGGGAGTTGATTCCACCCGAAATCGCTGACTTAACCGCAAGGAGAGAGGCGCCTAAGGTGGGGTTGATGACTGGGACGAAGTCGTAACAAGGTAGCCGTACCGGAAGGTGCGGCTGGATCACCTCCTTTTAAGGACAATGACTGTTTTACTTAGGTAAAACTAGTCTAGGTTGAGCAAACTCATTTGTACGTCACCGTCACTTCAATTATACTGTCAACATGGACAAGTTATCTGGAAAGTTGTGTAATATGAAAATAAGCATTTTTAACTGCAATTAAAGTATATTAAAGAGAAATCTTTAAGAAACAATAAACTACAATTTTGCGAGTTATCAATACAAATGCTATGCATAAAAAATATAGCTGTCATGCAGCTTAATTGACTGAAATCCTTATAGTTCACGAAAGTGATATTTATGTGATCAAGTTATTAAGAGCTGTTGGTGGATGCCTTGGTATTGACAGGCGATGAAGGACGTGCTTACCTGCGATAAGCCTCGGGGAGTCGGTTATAGACTTTGATCCGGGGATTTCCGAATGGGGGAACCCAATAGTAGTAATGTACTATTATCCTTAACTGAATACATAGGTTAAGGAAGCGACACCTAGCGAAGTGAAACATCTCAGTAGCTAGTGGAAAAGAAATCAAAAGAGATTCCCTTAGTAGCGGCGAGCGAAAGGGGAAAAGCCTAAACCTGAAATTTATTTCAGGGGTTGCAGGGCTAACTGTTAAATCTACGTAATTCTTAGTAAAACCATCTGGAAAGTTGGACGATACAGGGTGATAGTCCCGTATGCGAAAAGATGAGCGTAGAGAAGTTAGTTCCTAAGTAGGGCCGGACACGTGAAACCCGGCCTGAATCTGGGGAGACCACTCTCCAAGGCTAAATACTAGTCAATAACCGATAGTGAACCAGTACAGCGATGGAAAGGTAAAAAGAACCCTTGTTAAGGGAGTGAAATAGAACCTGAAACCAACAGCTTACAAGCGGTCAGAGGCCTATGCCCGTAAGGGAACGGCTGATGGCGTGCCTTTTGCATGATGAGCCAGCGAGTTATGTTATACGGCGAGGTTAAGGGACGATCGTTCCGGAGCCGAAGCGAAAGCGAGTGTGAATAGCGCGTTTAGTCGTATGACATAGACACGAAGCCGAGTGAGCTACTTATGGCCAGGTTGAAGCTAGGGTAATGCCTAGTGGAGGACCGAACTAGTGAATGTTGAAATATTCTTGGATGAGCTGTGAGTAGGGGTGAAAGGCTAATCAAACTCGGGAATATCTTGTACTCTCCGAAATAACTTTTCGGTTAGCCTCATCTATACGTCTATTGGGGGTAGAGCACTGATTTTCTAAGGGGGCCCACCAGCCTACCGAGGAATGACAAACTCCGAATACCAGTAGATTAGATGGGAGATAGACAGTGGGGGATAAGCTTCATTGTCAAAAGGGGAACAGCCCAGACCGTCGATTAAGGTCCCAAATTCTATGCTAAGTGAGTAAGGATGTGAGATTTCTAAAACAGTTGGGATGTTGGCTTAGAGGCAGCCATCATTTAAAGAGTGCGTAACAGCTCACCAATCGAGAAATCTTGCGCCGATAATGATCGGGGCTAAGCATAGAACCGAAGTCACGGGTTTTCTACTTTTAGTAGAAAGCGGTAGGAGAGCGTAGTATGTGCACTGAAGATGTACCGTAAGGAGCATTGGAGCGCATACTAGTGAGTATGCATGGCATGAGTAAGCGATAAAGGAAGTGAAAATCTTCCTCGCCGTAAACCTAAGGTTTCCAGGGTCAAGTTCGTCTTCCCTGGGTTAGTCGGCCCCTAAGACGAGGCAGAAGTGCGTAGTCGATGGAAAGCAGGTTAAATATTCCTGCACCGCCTAAAGCAATGACAATGGGATGACGGAGCGATTGAAATGCGCGGACTATTGGATGTCCGTTGCACTATGAAGCTGATCAGTAGGAAAATCCGCTGGTCTTAAGGCTAGGTAGTGAACAAGGGGAATCTTCGGAGGAACCGATGGCAGGGATAAAGCTTTCAAGAAATAATCTCTAGTCGCTGATGGTGACCGTACCAAAACCGACACAGGTGGGTGGGATGAATATTCTAAGGCGCGCGAGATAACTCTCGTTAAGGAACTCGGCAAATTATCCTCGTAACTTCGGGAGAAGAGGAGCCCTTTTGCGTGATTACTTTACTGTATGAGCGCGGAGGGGCCGAAGAGAAATGGCCCAGGCGACTGTTTATCAAAAACACAGGACTATGCAAAGTCGAATAAGACGACGTATATGGTCTGACGCCTGCCCAATGCCAAAAGGTCAATCGGAGAGGTTAAGCGCAAGCTGAAGCTTCGAAGTTAAGCCCTGGTGAATGGCGGCCGTAACTATAACGGTCCTAAGGTAGCGAAATTCCTTGTCGGGTAAGTTCCGACCTGCACGAATGGCATAACGATCTGGGCGCTGTCTCAACGAGAGACTCGGTGAAATTGTAGTAGCGGTGAAGATGCCGTTTACCCACAGAAGGACGGAAAGACCCCATGAACCTTTACTATACTCTGGTATTGGCTTTTGATCAATTATGTGTAGGATAGCCGGGAGGCTGTGAAAGTGAGTCGTTAGGCTTGCTGGAGCCAACCTTGAAATACCGGTCTTGATTGATTGAAATTCTAACGATGTCTTGTGAATCCAAGTGTCGGACATTGCCAGACGGGTAGTTTGACTGGGGCGGTTTCCTCCTAAAATGTAACGGAGGGGTCCAAAGCTTCTCTCATCGCGGTTGGCAATCGCGAGTAGAGCGTAAAGGCATAAGAGAGGTTGACTGTAAGACGGACATGTCGAGCAGGTACGAAAGTAGGGCTTAGTGATCCGGCGGTTGAAAGTGGAATCGCCGTCGCTTAACGGATAAAAGGTACTCTGGGGATAACAGGCTTATCGCCACCAAGAGTTCATATCGACGTGGCGGTTTGGCACCTCGATGTCGACTCATCACATCCTGGGGCTGGAGAAGGTCCCAAGGGTTTGGCTGTTCGCCAATTAAAGTGGTACGTGAGTTGGGTTCAAAACGTCGTGAGACAGTTTGGTTCCTATCCTCTGTGGGCGCAGGGTATTTGAGGAAAGTTACTCCTAGTACGAGAGGACCGGAGTGAACGAACCTCTAGTGTTTCGGTTGTCCTGCCAAGGGCATAGCCGAGTAGCTACGTTCGGAAAGGATAAGCGTTGAAAGCATCTAAACGCCAAGCCTCTTCCAAGATGAGATACCCCTATGAGACTCCCGATAGACTATCGGGTTGATAGGCTGGGTGTGTAAGTACAGCAATGTATTGAGCTAACCAGTACTAATCGGTCCATCGACTTGATCACTTTTTTTCTTCCTCGATAACAGCGGTGCAAATAGCGCTGTCATCAATTAAGAAAGAGAAAAAGCTCAAGTTTAAAGTAATGAATTATAAGAATAAGGCAGCTTATTTAAAGCATAGCATTGTATTCTAACTTCAAATGCGTAGTAAGCAGTTTTTAACAAATATTTTCAAAAAAGCACAACTTTCTTTTTTTTCTGTGAGCAATGAGCTCACACACTAAGTTTTTCTTGGTGGTTATAGAGAAGGTGAAATACCTGTTCCCATTCCGAACACAGAAGTCAAGCCCTTCATCGCCGATGGTACTATACTCAAGAGTATGGGAGAGTAGGACGCTGCCAAGTATTGTGGCCTTCCCGTAAGGGAAG
>CAMBTZ010000003.1 GCA_945870925.1 Chlamydia trachomatis
GGTGAGCCCTTTGCTGGGGTTTTAGGAATAAAGCCCATATTAAATGGCCTCCATTCGGAATGCAAGGATGGAAAACCCTTGCCGGAGGGTCCGGGGCGAGCAGTCCGCATAAAAAACTTTCTCGTAAGGCTTGTTCTTGTTTATTAGAAGCAATTAGATGTGGGGCATCAGAAACCATGATAAAAAGGATACACCTGATATGCATGATAAAGAAAAAATTGGCGCCTTAAAATGGTATTGGCTCATCAATAACTTCTTCGAATTCAGGCTTTTCTAACAGATGTAATCTCTGGTATTCTAACTTTCGACACCAAAAATTAATAATCAATTCTTTCTGTTTCATAGCAATGAGTAGAGCGTTTTTGTAGATTCGTTCTTGAAATCCAGGCCCCAACTCCCTCATCACATCAAAAGAGCAGCCTAAAATAGTTCGGGTGAGTTCAGAATGTGGTAAATGTTTTTCTTTTTCTTCATCATGTATATCAAGCATATCCTTTTTATCATGTATTCTAGATTATTAAATAAAATTTAACCTAAATATCTATGTGCCGATATTCTCGCCTGCGGCGAGTTCCGATTTGTTTGCACTTGATAAATTGTATTTTTATATTGGAAGGTCAAATTTTTTGTTAGAGTTCGATTCTCTTTTATGATAAAAATACGATCTAAATCATGTTCAGGAAGTTGCTTGAGGAGTATTTGCATATATCAACTTAATATCTAACGCCTTCATTGCTCTTCCGAATTGAGTAATCCCGTCACCACTTACAGCATCTTTGTGATTAACCTTAAACACTCCGTGCTTGTCAGTATAAAGAGCTATCAGCCTACCGTGTATTTTTTGATGATCTTTCATTAGCTCAAAATAGCTCCACATCGTTTCTGTGGGTTCAAATCTCGCAACCATGATTTCACCTGTCGCATCGTCCACCGTGTAAATCAAAGAGCAAATAGCCGCCCTCCCTTCAAACCAGTCGTGAGGAGATCCATCCATTTGCATCATCTCACCCTTTCTGCCCCGCCTTTCTCTATATTGAAACACTCTCTTTTTCTCAAGTCTCTTAGGCCTCCAAAGCTCTTTTTCAATCATTAGCCCCCGCACCGTGCTACCTGAAATCTTTAGGTTACGAACCTCTTTAAGCTTCTATTGAGCTAAGGTAGGGCCAAAATCACCATACTGATCCTCTACCAGGCCTATAGCTAGCTATTTTAGTCCTTTTGGTAGACTGTGGTTCCCTGGGGCCCCTCTTTTTTTTTGATATCAACCCTGCCGCACCCTCAAATCGATGTTTTTTAACTAATCGCTTTATCTGTCTGATTCCAACATTCATAATATCAACAGCTTCCGAATACTTGAGCTTTTTCTCAACAACCTTGATTATCATCCATAAACGACTTAACTCGTTAATAATCATATAAATACCTCCTTTCATGTGTAGCACCTCCAACGTTTTAAAACCTTGTTTACTACCAAAAGGGGAAATTTCTAATTAACGCCTACAAATAATTAGGTTATAATTGCAGTTTATTAACAGTTATAATATAATTTAAACTTTAATCCAATATAGGATGTGTTAATATGAAGATTGGGGATGTTTGTTTAACTGTTGCTACATGTTTTTCAGGTGCTGTCCAAAGTGTCAGGCATTTTCAAGTATTAAGAAATGGTACTATTTCCAGTTGTGAATATGCCAGGAGGCTCGTGTTAGGCATATTAGAGTTAATTCCTGTTTTTGGGGGGCTTATAGCTTTAGTGGAAAAGGTCTGTTTTTTAACAGATCGAAAATTCTCTAAACCTGAAAACGAATTAGGCCTAGCTAGTAGCGTTAGAGACGGGTTTCAACTTAGAGACATGTCTGACCATATTGTAACTTTGGAAGTGGTGGCTCAATCAGCAAAACAATCTGGCAGTTCAGGCAGTGTTACTGCTGTAGTGGAGAAAATAATTGAGGCACCAGAAGTTGTGCCTACAGTTATTCTGCAACGAGCTGGTGCTGGAAATGATCCTGATGAGCTTCAATCCGAAGTTGAGGGTGCAGATGGTTCAGGGATTTTAGAGGGTCCTGAAATAAAAGGGGTTGGAGCAGTTATAAGTCCGTCGGTATTAGTTAGAATTCAGTCGAAAAAAGGGACGATATTATCTACACCTGCTCGTAAATATATTTTTAATGAAGATGATGGTGAGGAAATCAGTCAAATAAACCATGCCGCATTGCGAGAATTGTCATTCTCTTATAAGTTGAGTGGTATAGTTAAAGATTTTCTAACAGTGAATCAATTGACTGAGGTAGTAACTTGTCCACTTAAACAGTCTTCAATAGATTTCCTGGCTAAAAGTGCTAGGAAGTTATGTAATAGAGGACGTGAGGATGATGTATCAAAAGAGGTTGATTTAACTGAAATTGCAGAATTTTTAGATAAACTGAAAGAATCAGATCCGGTCGAATATTGTAGGCTAGCATGTTTAAACCCGGTAAAATTGGGAGCATCGCGCTATAAAATTGTGCCTCCGGGAGGGGTGGATTATGGGAGGGGATTTGAAAATATACTTTATATGACAAGGAGTGGATGTTTGTGTGTGAACGATGTATTTGTACCGATGCTCTTAGAGATGTTTGGGGATATGGACTTAGTTACAATATAATAGCTTTTATCATTTCGGTTAGAAGGATGTTAGTCGTGAGGTCCTCGATGGTGGGGATATAACGGTGACACCAGTTGGTGGGAAGGAGAGTTCCGGGGATGTTGATGCGCTCGTCTTTTGGGTCGGGGGAGACAAGGGTGGGATCCAGGGCTAGGTATTCGCTTAGAAGGTTGATGTGGAAGAGGGAGGCTGTATGGTGGCTGTCATGGAGGATTTGAAGGCGGAGATCGGGGCTGAGTGTTTCATTATAGATAAGGTTTCTGTCTTTACAGAGCTGTTTAGCGTCAGGTGGATAAGTAGACCACCATTCGGCTAGCGTTTCTGTGTCGTGAGTAGAGATAGTTGTAAGGCTGAATGGGGCATAATCTTTGAAGGCAATGAAGGATTTGTCTGATTCATAATGTCTTTCCCAACGGATAATTTTTGTTCCTGGGATGGCGAGCTTATAAAGCGATTTGCGGATGTAATCGATAAAGAGTCCTAGGTCTTCACCAATTGGAAACATATTGGTAAAAGATAAAAGTTTTGTAAGGAGATATTCTCCTTGTATAAGTGCATCACTTTCATTTGGTGGATGGAAGGAACCTTCTGTCGCTTTTAATCCTTGTTTAATAGCCCAGATCCTGTAGAAACCGATAATGTGATCGATTCTGAAGATATCGTAAAATTCAGTGGCGATATTAAGTCTTTGTTTCCACCAGTGAAAGTCATTTTCTTTAATTACATCCCACCTGTAAGTGGGAAAGCCCCAGCTTTGTCCTTCGGGAGTGAACATGTCGGGAGGAGCGCCTGCAGTAAAATCAAGATCAAAGTCTTTGCGGTAGAGCCAAACATCGAGGCTATCTGGGCTTATTAAAATGGGGATATCTCCTTTGAGAAAGATTCCCTTTTGATTGGCATAGGTTTTGGCCCATTTCAATTGTCTGCATGCAAAGTATTGGATCAGGAAGTAGAATTCCATTAATGCTTGTTCTTTTATGTAGAGTTCTTCTAAAAATGCATTAGAAGGATTTTGAAATTCTTCAGGCCACTTATCCCAAGCTAGATTATTATGGCGCTCTTTTAGGACTTTAAATAGTGCATAGGGTTTGAGCCACTCAGTTGTATCAACAAATGCTTTGTAAGAAAGGTCATCTCTAATTGAAACAAAGTGGTCGATAAAATATTTCTTTAGAAAGGTAATTTTTAATGAAAGAACTTTATCGTATGCAACTGAAGAGAGCTTGTCAAGAGATTGAAACGGTTCTAAATCCTTTTCATTAACAAAGGGTAAGGTATGTAGTGAGATGTAAATAGGATTAAGAGCAAATGCAGAAAGAGCATTATAAGGACTTGAATCTAGACCTGTATCATTTAAAGGGAGGAGCTGGATAATTGTGAATCCGATTTCATGACACCAATCGATTAATGGGATAAGATCCAGATATTCTCCGATTCCGCAGCTTTTTTTTGTTCTAAGAGAAAAAACGGGCGTATTTACCCCGTGATGATGTTTTAGACCAATAACTTCCCAAGCTTTTTTTGCGGGAGAGGATTCTATGAGTTTACTTAAATCCAAATAGTGACCCTTTTTTTTCTGTTATTTCAGGAATTTCACCAATGTCCGGCGAAGATCTTCCTGCTTCTATAGCAGTAAACCATTTGGTGGCTCTCTCAATAAATTTGATCAAGTGTTCATGTAGAATATTCATTGTAATGGAGTGAGTGTAGAGATCATGACATAAAACTAAAGTGTTCTGTCTTTCAAGATAGGATAGTATACCTTCTTTCTCTTCAGCAAGAAAATTAGCTTTAAGACCGTCTCTTAGTATATTTTCGCGAAATTTTCCAGGAGGAAGTTCTATGATTTTTGACATGAGGAGGATTTTTTCCCCAGGTGGATCGAGTTCGATTTGAACTTTTAAGTTGTTGTTGATTTCAAGAAAGCAAGCTTGGTTTAAGTCCACTGTAAGTTCTTCTCCAATGAATTCACCTAGCTCGGCTATCAGGTCATGAAAATTTTTCATTCGATTGAATCCTCACTACTCCATCCGGATGTCTTTTCTTCTTGAACTGTATCCTCATCTTCTTCTATCGCATCATCAAGTTCGCTGATTGTATCAATTAGGACCATTAGTAAATCTTGCCTATGTTTTTCCGATTTAAAAAGTCTTGGAGAGACACCGCGCATCGCATCTCTAAATTGAGTATAGATAATGATTTGGGCGAGCACTTCATCAGAGAGTCCTAGCATTGCGCCAAGTTGCATAATTTTATCAGGAGAGGGGTATCTTTCTGAAATAAGCTGGACAAAGATTCTTGCTAAAAGATCAAAGGTAAGTGTTTTAGGGAGTGATAAGTTTTCGCGCTCAAACTGATTTGTGATTAGATTCATTCTTTGATAAAAAAACCGATAAACACCAAGTATAGCCTGCATTGACCTAATTTCAGTAAAGAGCCGTTGTAATTCAGCAGGAGCAATGGATGGTCCTTTTGATTTGATATCACTTCCTAGAGAATGGAGCATAAATTGTAATACGGTCTTCATTTTCTCAAAGGGATAGGCTTTTGTAAGTTCATCAAATAAGGTGAGAGGTTCTCTTGGATTTCCTGTAATATCGCGGTAAAGATCACGGAGAGTTCCAGCTGTTCCAAGGCCTTGTTTTGAAAATTCTCTAGCCTCATTATTGATGTTTCGACCTGCTTTAACTTCTCTTCCAAATCTGTCATTTAATATTTGACGAGCTGCCCTGAGATTTGTTCCTATCTTAGTGGTAGGGTCTGTTGTTTGAAAAAGAAATTCAAAGGCTTCATCAGCAAGATAGTGATCAGGGTATGAGAGGAGAATTTTTTCTAAAATTTGCTCCGGAGTATCACTTTCTGCGAGTGCTTTTTTAAGGCCAAGAAGTACCCTTTTTTGCATTTCTTGGTTTCTGTTTTGGAATTCTTCAGCAGCAGCGCTTACAGCATCAACTTGGACAATTTCAGGATTTGATTCATCGGTTTGTGAGGTCTGTTTAGACTCATTTCTTCTAAGCCGTTGATCTAGAGTCTCTGCTTTGCGAAGCTGAACAAAAGGGTTAAAAAGAGCGTTTTCAGTCATTTCAGTAGAGAGGTCTTCATTTGCACATTGAATAATTTCAAGTCCTTCAATCCGTCCTTGTGCTTGAGCTTTATGTATTTGAGCTTGTTTTGCACTTGCAGAGGCAGCGGAATCGACTCTATTTACAGGTTCGTGAGACGACATGTTAAAAACCTTTTTCTTTTATCATCATGAGTTATCAATATTTAGGTCAACTGAATCCTACCAAGGGGTTGAATCCGAATTTCCGGGACAACTTCCTGGTAAGAAATAACACCATAATCGGGGAATTCCCCTTCAATAAGCTTTCTAACAAAACGGCGTACATCCATTGCTGTTATGACAATAGGGGATAGTCCGCCAGGTGGTGTCGGTTTAACGGTTGTGCGAATTGCTTGAAGTATAAGTTGTACAGAATCAGGGTCAAGGCCAAGGTATGATCCAGCTGAGGTCTGTTTAATAGCCCCTCTGACAAGATCTTCGATTTCAGGATCGAGAAGATAGACAGGGAGCACAGTTTGTCCTTTTGAATACTTGTAGCTTATAAAACGCTTGAGAGAAGATCTGATGTACTCGGTTAATAAAACAGTATCTTTTTCTGATTGAGCCCATTCGCTTAATGATTCAAGTATTGTTCTTAAGTCCTTGATAGAGACCTGCTCTTGGATCAGTCGCTTAAATATTTCTGTAAGTCTTTGAAGGGGAACAAGTCTTGTAACCTCTTTAACAAGGTCAGGGAAGGATTTTTCGATAAATTCAAGGATACCTCGAACTTCCTGAATTCCTATAAATTCACTTGCGTATTGTCTATAGAAATAGGAGAGGTGTAAAATGACAACATCAAGAGGTTCCCAATATTTAATATTAGACTTATCTAAGATGTTTTTATATTTTTTATCAACCCAAAATGAGGCCTGACTCATGATGTTTTTTGTTTGAGTAGAAGGGATATTGTAACGCCTTAAGTTTTCTTCGGTCTCGTTAGTTAATACATGGTCTCTAATGATTCGGCCTCTAGTTAAAGGGACTTCGTTTAAATAGATGCAATAATCATCTGCTTCTAACTGAGGAGCATCTGTTCTAACATGAACCCCGGGAAATCTTACTCCCAAGTCTTGGTAGAGGGCATAACGCATTTTAGGAATTTTATCTTCTATAAATTTTCCACCCTCTCGATCTTTTTTTATTAAATCAGCTAAAAATGAACCAACTTCGAGGATAACGGGAAGTGTTAGAGCATAATCATCCCCACCTCCTCTAATGACTGAACTTCCATCAGGTCCTGTCTCAATTACAGCAGACCCGCCAGCACCGGCTGCAGCAGCTGCAAGCATTTTTTTTTGCTTAAATATACCATTAATACCTAAAGCTGCAAGTGTCAATGAAATGATTAAAAACAGGATAGTTGGAAATGACTTAACAAGAGCTAGGAGAAAGGTGATGCCGGCAGCAATTAGAATTGCTTTTGGTTGAGCAAGGATTTGTGTAGAGATATCTCTTCCAAGGTTAGCATCTTCTTTATCGCTTGAAACTCGAGTGGTTATTATACCGGCTGTAAGAGAGATTAAAAGTGATGGAACTTGAGAGACAAGACCGCTACCAATAGATAAAAGCGTATAAGTTTTAGCAGCTTGCATTGCAGTCATTCCGTGCATCATCATTCCTATGACAAGACCGCCAACAATGTTAATAATTGCGATCACAATTCCAGCAATTACGTCCCCTTTTACGAACTTCATTGCTCCATCCATCGCGCCGTAGAGTTGGCTCTCTTTTTGGAGCGCAAGTCTAAGCTGTCTGGCTTGAGTGGCATCGATGATTCCTGAACGCATATCAGCATCAATGCTCATTTGTTTGCCGGGCATCGCATCCAAAGTAAAACGGGCCGCAACTTCAGCTACCCTCTCAGCACCCTTTGTAACAACGATAAATTGTACAATCGTAATAATTAGAAAGACGACGCCCCCAACAACAAAGCTACCGGCTACAACGACATTTCCAAATGCGTAGATGATGTCACCGGCGTTTGCGTAGAGAAGGATACGTTTTGTCGCAGAAATTTCAATACCCAGTCTAAATAATGTGGTAATCAAAAGAATAGATGGGAAAACAGAGAGATGAACAGCTTTTGAAATGTAGAGCGCTACCATTAATAAAGAAAGAGATACAGTTAAATTGATCGCAATAAAACCATCAATGATTTCAGGTGGTACAGGAACGACAATCATCATAATGATGATGATTACAAAAAAGGCTAATACTATATCGCTCGACTGATTAATCAGGTTGAGCATTCTTGAGCCGCCAAGAAAGCCTGTGAATCTGTGTAGGTACTTATTCATTTCTTAAATAGCTCCAATATTCCTTCTTCTTCTTTTTCTTCAGCTTGTTCTTCTTCAAGTTTTGAAACCCATTTTAATATCTCAGCTACAGCTGCATAAGTTTCTTCGGGAATAAATCCTCCAACACTTGATTTATAATAGAGTAGGTGTGCTAAATCCACATTTCTCATAATTGGTATATTATAATCCAGACCAACTTTTATGATCTGTTCTGCTACAAGATCAAGACCCATTGTTACAACCTTAGGAGCGGGCTCTGCAACTGCATCATATTCAATTGCAACAGCAATGTGAGTCGGGTTTGTAATAATAGTCCGCGCTCTTTTTGCTGAGGCAGGTCCTTCTTGATAAGCAATCTCTTGCGCAAGTTGTCTCCGTTTCCCTTTAATATGTGGATCACCTTCTGAATCCTTATACTCTTGCTTAACCTCGTACTTTTCCATCTTCATTTCCTTTTGGAAATTTTTCTTTTGGAAAACAAGATCAAATATAGCGATTACAATAAAAAACAGGCCAACTCTTACAACAACTTTCTTCAAAAATGTAGCGAAAACGATTGTACTTATAATTACGGATTGACCGCAAGTGGCAATAATATCCGGAAGACTATCATTTACAACAGAGTAAATTAAAAACATCGCACCGGAAATCTTAAAAATTGATTTTAAAAGTTCAACAAATGTTTTAGTTTTAAAGATGTTCTTAAGATTGGATACGGGATTTAATCTTTTGATATCAGGTTTCATAGATTCAAGAGAGAAAAGAGGTCCTATAATTAAGAAGTTTACGATGACACCTGTCATAGCCACAAGACCCATTAAAGGGACAGAAGTAGTAAAAATTACCTGAATGGCAGATACTAAAAGCCCACCAATCCGATTTTCAAAATCCTGTGCCAAGGCGACACTTTTAAAGAGAGTGATAGTAAAGCTAGCTAGAGATTCATAAATTTGTGGTGCCATTGCAAGAGCTGCTGAGATCGATATAATAAAAGTAAAGGCAGCCGGAAAATCCTGAGATTTTGCAACCTGTCCTTTCTTCCTGGCATCCCTAATCTTCTTCGGGGTCGCTTTTTCTGATTTTTCTGCCATATCTCTCTAGACCTAAGCCTGCAACACACTTACAAGGGCTCTAATTCAAATTAGCACAAAATAGTGATAGAAGAAAGGGCTATTTTTTTAATTATGAAAGAAAAGGACGATGTCATCGTCTTGAACAGTGTAGGTCTTCCCTTCGATGCGAGCTCTGCCAGCTTCTTTTGCTCCGTTGCGACCGTTATGATTGACAAAATCATCATAAGAGACGACTTCAGCGCGGATAAAGCCTTTTTGGATATCGGTGTGAATTTTTCCGGCTGCTTCAGGAGCAGAGGCGCCTCTATGGACTGTCCAAGCTCTGACTTCTTTTTCGCCGGCAGTATAATAGGTGATGAGACCTAAAGTTAGAAATGAGGCTCTGATGAGGCTGTCTAGCCCTTTTTCTTTAATACCGTAACTTTCTAAGTACTCTTTTTCTTCTTCAGGGCTTAGGCCTGCGACATCCTCTTCAAGTTTTGCGCAAATAATAACAAGAGGTGCTTTCTCTTTTTTAGCAAATTCGGCCACTTTTTTTACGTAATCATTGTCCATTGAGGGAAGATCTTTTTCACTGACATTTGCACAGTAGACAATTGGTTTAGAGGTAAGAAAATTAAAGTTTTTTAGTCCTTCGGCCTCTTCCGGAGTAAGTACAAGTGACCTAAGAGGTAGAGAGTCGTTTAAATGTTTGATTGCTTTTTCTAGTGCATCAAGAGATGCAGGGCGCTCTTTTTGACCTTTGGTGCTTTTTTCTAATTTGATTTTAATTTTTTCAGCCATATCAAGATCTGATAGGACTAATTCAAGATTAATTACTTCAATATCGGAAATCGGGTCAATTTTTCCCTCCACATGAATGATGTCATCATTGTCAAAACATCTTACAAGATGAACAACAAGATCTGTATCACGAATGTTTGTAAGAAATTGATTGCCAAGCCCTTGTCCTTGAGAGGCTCCTTTCACAAGACCTGCTATATCAACAAAAGAGATTGAGGCTGGAACGATTTTTGGGCATTTAGAAATTTTTGCAAGTACTTCTAATCTAGGATCGGGAACATCGACAATTCCAACATTTGGATCAATTGTACAGAAAGGAAAATTATTTGCAGCAATCATCTGCTTTGTAAGCGCGTTAAACAGAGTCGATTTTCCTACATTTGGAAGACCTACGATTCCACAAGATAAGTTTGCCATCTATTGACCTCGGAGTAGATTAGAATAGTTTTCAGGATTAATTGCTTCTAAGGGTGTGCATTCATTTAAATTAAAAGGACCTGATCTAATCCGAGTAAGTTCATAAACAAGAGCTCCCGTTTTTAGTAGTGCTCCTAAATCATGAGCAATTGACCGGACATAAGTTCCGCTTGAACATTCAATTGAAAGTTTTAGATAAGGGTAGTCATAAGAAATAACTTTTACTGATACTTCTAATTGAACAGGTTTTCGTTCTACTTCAATGCCTTTTCGTGCAAGATCACATAGTTTTTGACCATTGATTTTCTTTGCTGAAAACATTGGCGGGATTTGAGAAATTTTTCCTTGAAAACTTAACAAAGCCTCTTCAATGTCAGTAATAGAGGGGATAAGTGTTGAGATCTCTTTAACTTCCCCTTGAATGTCATAGGTATCTGAGATTTTTCCAAGAAGTACAGTTGTCTCATAGCCTTTGCTGTGACCGATTAAAAGGGGAGTCTTTTTTGTGAAGGTAGATCCAATTAGCATCACCATTACCCCTGTTGCAAGAGGATCAAGAGTTCCTGCGTGCCCAATTTTTTTTATCCCTGTTATTTTACGAAGAACATGAACTAGATAAAACGATGTTTTATCTTTAGGCTTATCAACAAGTAAGATCCCTTCTTTAATCATTGTCACTATTCACTTAGTTTAAAATTTAATTTATTTCTTCTTCGTGCTTTTGTATTTTCGTGCTTTTGCGTTGAATCATAGGGCACCGTATCATGTACAAAACAGGCTTGATCATTTTTGTCCTATATAGCTTGTTTCTGAAATTCAACGCAAAGACACAAAGATACAAAGGCACAAAGAAAACTAATGGTTTTTAAATGATCTATTCTTGCTCATTTTCGGCTTCTGTTACGGTCTCATCTTCTGGTACTGTTTCAGTTTCTACATTAATTTTTTTAAGGATAGAATCAATCTTCATATATTTTTCAATGGAATCATCAATTTTGAAGGTTAACGCAGGAAAATAACGAATTGTAATTTTTTTTGAAGCAAGAAGAGCGATATAGCTCGCCATTTTTTGGAGCATTACAATTGTTTTTTCTTTTTTTTCAGGGTTGTTTTCGATCAAACTGACAAAAACTTTAGCTGACGTAAGGTCATTACTCGTGTCAACTGCAGTTACAGTGATTAGTTCCGGAATATTCCGATGCTTTAAGTCTTGAAGGATTACTTCCGACAAGACTTCCTTTAATAGAGAGTTGATTTTTTCAATACGACGTGGCTTCATTAATTACCTTTTATAATCCTTGTGGAATGTATGTGATTTCAAAAGTTTTAATGATATCGTCTTGTTGAATATCTCCAAAACCATTCAGTACGATTCCGCACTCAAATCCTTTTTTCACTTCTTTGACGTCTTCTTGCATTCTCTTAAGTGAAGCAATCGATCCTTCCCAAACTTTAGCCCCTTTTCGGAACACTTTAGCATGATTAGATCTTTTGATCAGGCCTGATTCTACTTTACAACCGGCAATAAGTCCCAAATGTGAAGACTTAAATATTGCTATTACAAGAGCTTCACCAACTTCTGTTTCAAGTTTAACCTTATCAAGAAGTGCAAGCATTTTTAACTTAACTTCGTCCACCAAGTGATAGATTACATCATGAAGTAAAATAGTTACTTTTTTATCTTTTATTAAATTCTCTGCATGACGCTCTATTTTAGTATGGAATCCCAATATAATTGCATTTGAAGTCTCTGCTCGTTCAATATCAGACTCAGAAATCTGTCCAACTTCACAAGATATGAAATTAAGTCTTACCTTTTCTGTAGGAATTGCTATTAAGGTAGACTTAATCGCTTCAATTGAACCGCCAACATCTGCTTTAAGGATAATATTTAAGACTTTTTGATCTTTTTCTATAGCTTGTTGTTGAAAGAGGTTTTCTAAACTTTTGCTCTTGCTGTGACGAAGAGTATGATGTTTAGAAGTAGATTTTCTCTCTTCAACGATTTTTCTAGCCTCTTTCTCGCTTGCTACTGAAATAAAATCATTTCCAGCAAATGGAACGCCTGAAAGTCCTGTAACGCGAACTGGAGTTGAAGGGGGTGCAGATTCAAGTTTTACGCCATGTTCATCATGCATGGTTTTAATTTTTCCATACTCGTGATCAAAAATAACTGCATCTCCAACTCGAAGAGTTCCGTTTTGTACTAACAATGTGGCAGTTGGACCAAGGCCTCTATGAAGCTCTGATTCAAGTACAGCACCTCTAGCTCTCAAGTTTGGATTTGCTTTAAGTTCTAATACATCAGATTGAATTGCAATCATTTCACCTAAAAGATCAATTCCTTCACCTGTCTTTGCGGAGCAATTGACAGTAATAACGCTTCCACCCCAAGCTTCCGGTAGTAAATCTCTATCAGAGAGTTCACGGAAAATGTTATCGGTATTGAATCCGGGTTTGTCACACTTATTAATCGCGATAATAATTGGAACTTTTGCTTCCTTAGCTTTGTTTATGCCTTCGTCTGTTTGAGGCTTAATCCCTTCGTCACCTGCAATAACAATTAAAACAATATCAGTAACATTAGCACCACGCTGACGAATTGCGCTAAAGGCTTCATGACCGGGGGTATCTAGGACAGTAAATGCGCCATGCTTAGTTTTGCATTGGAATGCACCAATATGCTGAGTAATAGCTCCGGCTTCACCTGAAACAATATTACTTTTGCGAAAACAGTCAATGATACTTGTCTTTCCGTGGTCAACATGACCCATTACTGTAACTACAGGTGGTCTTGCTTCTAGTTTTTCAGGAGAGGATTCCTCAATTTCTTGATCAATTGTTCTTCCTGTAACTTGCATTCGATCTGCTTGCGTAGTATCAATTTTGATTTCGCATCCAAAATCATGACCAATAAGCTCTACAGTAATTGCGTCAACCAAATCATCATTAATTGTAACTGTAAGGCCTTGCAAGAAAAGCTTTTGAATTACTTCAGACGCTTTTAATTTCATCATTGCCGCAAGATCTTTTACGCTAATTGGAATCTGAACAGAAAGTTCTTTTGGTCTCTGAATAGGTTGCTCTTGATGATATTTATCTTTAAATTTTGAAGCTTTTTTACGGCGCCAAGAATCATCTTCACCAGATCTTAGGCCACTTCTGTCTCGAGCATCAAAAACTCTGCTAAAAGCTTGCTTTTTAGCGCCTGGAACAAATGCTTTTTTTGCTTTTGCATCTTCAATTTCAGGTGTATTTATTTTTTTCTTCTCGTCTATTGTAGGCAAAGTCGTTGATGCAGGTGCAGTTGGAGTTGTTACAACAGGTGAAGCTTCTTTTTTAGCAGGTAATTCAACAGTTTTTTCTTTTGCAGCTTCAATCACAGGAGAAACTACCTTCGGAGAAACCGGAGCTGTTGGTATCTCGGCTGGTATAATTGGTTCCGGCTGAGGAGTGCTTGTAAAAGAGTTTACTCTTGCTTTACCTAATTTTTTCTCGTCTTGTCCTGAAATTTTTCCAGGCGAAGATGTAGAAGTTGTTGAAACAGTCTCTGCAACTTTTGGGGTAGACAGAGCCTTGTTTTTATCTTCAACTTCTTTTTCATCGTGCTCTTTCTTAAGCTTGTTTTTTTTAAGAATATCTGCAAGTTGCGTATTCTTAATATTGAGTTTTAAATTTTTCGCCAATCGTAAATTACCTTAGGTTTTATTGCTTAGGATACCCTTTTTCACATGCTCTAAAAGGTCGTCTGCCATTTGTAGGCTGATATCTGTTAGTTTTGCAAGTTCTTGTGGAGATACCTGAAGAAGTTTTCTTGGAGTATCAAAACCTGCGGCTATGATGCTATCAACCACAAGTTGGTTGATTTCTCCGATTTTATGAATAGATTCATCAAGAGCCGGATCTTCTGAAAGGGCTAGTTGTCTTCTAACATGAGTAAGCTCTTTTTGATATTCTGTCATCTTATGTACTTCGACTTTAACTCCAATTAATTCAGAGGTAAGTCTAACATTAGTCCCTTTTTTCCCTAAAATAGCAGGGTAGTCCTCGTCATTGATGATAAGGCTAATAACGTTTTCTTCCTCATCAAATTCAGCTTTTCGAATTTCAACAGGAGAAAATGCATTTTTTAAAAGGACAAACGGATCGTCGGAGTAGGGGATAACATCGATTTTTTCATTATTAAGTTCGCGGATTACGTTTTTCACTCTAGTTCCTCGAACGCCTACACATGCTCCAACTGGGTCAATTTTAGAATCAGTTGAAGAGACTGCCATTTTTGTACGAAACCCTGCGTCACGAACGATTTTATTGATAATAATTATTCCATCATTTAATTCAGGGACTTCTTGCATAAAGAGTCCGCTGACAAATTCAGGATGAGATCTTGATAAAACAACTTCAGCACCGCCATTCTCAGTGTCTTGGACATCATAAAGAAGAGCTAGAACCTTGTCGCCAATGTGGTATTTTTCAGTTTTAGGATAGAAGCGGCCCGGTAATACAGCCTCTATTTTACCTAGATTAATGACGAGAGTGTGTTGTTTTCCAACGCGCGATACAGTGCCTGAAATCATTTCTCCGATTCGGCCGCGATATTCTTGGTAGATTACATCTCTCTCAGCATTGCGTAATTTTTGAGAAATTAGTTGTCTTGCAACTTGAGCTGCAATTCGACCAAAATCAGCAATAGAAACATCTATATCAATCCAATTTCCAATTTGACAGTTTGGATCCATTTCGCGAGCAAGTTCAAGGGATATCTCCTCTGAAGGATACTCTACTTTTTCTACAATCTCTTTTTCAGCAATTGCTGAAATTTCAGCAGTCTTAGGATTAACTGTGATTTGAACGTTATTCATCCCTTGCAGCCCTTTTCTAGCGGCTGTAAGAAGAGCCTCTTCAATGGCTTTCACGATCGTATCACGTTTAATTCCTTTTTCCCTTTCAAGGTACTCAAAAATTGCAAGTAGATCTTTATTCATCATCTCTCCAGAAAATCATAAAACCCTAATCAGGGATTAAACTTTAATGTTAATTGGCAGGGTATTACGCCCTGCCAACTTTGAACTCATCTATTTTGAAGACTTCTTGTTTTTTTTCTTATCTTTATTTTCGTCTTCTTCTTGTTCTTCATAAGATCCAACAACAATATCATCTCTGCTGTTTGGGTCTACTAAAAATTCTTTGATAGAAAGAGAGACTCTTTTAAGTTCTCTATCTATTTTAAGAACCTTAGCTTGTACTTCAGATCCAACAGGAACGATATCTTCTACCTTGCCAAAAGCTTGGTCTGAAAGCTCAGTCACGTGTACAAGGCCTTCAATCCCATTATCAAGTTCGATAAATGCTCCAAATGCTGCAATCTTTGTTACAATTCCTTTCACTGTTGAACCGACAGGCATTGTTTTTTCAATAGTATCCCAAGGATTGTCTGTTAATTGCTTAACACCTAGAGTAATTTTCTTACTCTCTTTATCAACAGATAAAATAACAGCGTCAACGCGATCGCCTTTTTTCAATACTTCTGAAGGATGAGAGATCTTTTTGATCCAGCTTATGTCAGAAATATGAATTAATCCATCAACACCTGGCTCAAGCTCTACGAAAGCGCCATAGTTAGTAAGATTTCTAATTTCTACAGAGACTTTTTTTCCAGGAGGGTATTTTGCTTCCACATCTTCCCATGGATTTCTCTCCATCTGCTTGATTCCTAAAGAAATTTTACCTTCGTCTTTCTGTACTGATAAAACGATAGCTTCAACTTCATCACCTTTATTAACGATCTGACTTGGATCAGTAACATTTTTTACCCAAGACATCTCAGAAACGTGGATTAGACCTTCGATGCCTGGCTCAATTTCAATAAATGCGCCGTAAGATACTAAGTTTACTATTTTTCCACGAACTTTAGTTCCAGGTGGATATTTTCTTTCGATTGCGTCCCAAGGATTTGAATCTTTTTGTTTCAGACCTAGAGCAACTCTTCCTTTTTCTTTGTCGACATGAAGAATCATAACTTCAAGCTCATCACCAAGGCCAACAAGTTCGCTTGGGTGCTTGATACGCTTCCATGTCATGTCAGTAATATGAAGAAGTCCGTCAATGCCATCAAGATCAAGGAAAACTCCGAAATCAGTAATGTTTTTGACAACACCTTTTTTCACATCGCCGGCTTTAATATCTTCAAGCATCTCTGCTTTACGATAAACGCGCTCTTCTTCGAGTAATTCTCTTCGAGAGACAACAATGTTTTTCCTTTCAATATTGATTTTGAGAATTTTGACTTCAAAAGTTTTGCCGAGATAGTCGTCGATGCTCTTGATTCGTTTGTTGTCAATTTGTGAACCAGGTAAGAAAGCGTCCATGCCATCGATATCTACGATTAGGCCGCCTTTTACTTTTCTGATCACAGTTCCTTTTACAATTGAACCTTCTTTGTGGTTCTCAAGGATGTGTTCCCATTGTCTTTGTCTTCTTGCTTTTTCTCTTGAAAGGGTGATTTGCCCCATTGCTGATTCAGTTTCGTCTAAAAAGACTTCTACGTCATTTCCAAGTTTAATTTCACTTACTTCACCAAATTCTGAGATAGGTATAAGCCCCTCAGATTTCAGTCCAACGTCGACAACAACAAAATCTTTTGTGATCTCTACTATGGTTCCAGTTAGAATTTGACCCGGAAGAAGAGAAGTCAGAGAGCCTTGGCCGCTCTGCTTATCCCGGTGGTCGAGTAGATTTTGGAAAGCAAGTTTATCTCTTGGATCAAATTCTTCATCTCCAATGATTTTGCTATCTTCGTCTGCCCATTTCTGTGTTTGTTGCTTTGACATGTTAAAGGTTTCTCCTACTTATCTTGATAATGCAAAGAGTGTAACAAAGTTTAAAAAATAAAAGCAACTCTAAAGGTAATTCTGATAGAATATATAATGTTATGGAAACTCTTGTTTTAAAATTTGGTGGCGCTGCCCTTAGGGATTTGGGCCAGTTTCAAAAAGTAGCTGATATCATTTCTTCAAAAAAAAATCATTGTGACCAATTAGTTATTGTCGTAAGCGCGATGGGTAAAATGACCGATGAACTTATAGATCTAGCTAAACAGATAAGTAATGATCCTCCAAAAAGAGAACAAGACATGCTTATATCTGTCGGTGAAAGGATCAGCATGACTCTTCTTGCAATGGTTCTGTTTCAGAGAGGGTATCAAGCAGTCAGTCTTACCGGAAGTCAGGCTGGGATATTAACCTGTGGAAGGCATAGCGATGCACGAGTCCTTGATGTTAAGCCAAGGCGAATACTACCTCATCTGCAATCCGGAAAAATAGTGATAGTTGCTGGTTTTCAAGGAGTTAGTGAATGCGGTGAGATTACTACATTGGGCCGTGGGGGCTCTGATACTACAGCTGTAGCGCTTGCGATTGCATTAAATGCTACTAGGGTTGAGTTCTATAAAGATGTGAAAGGTATTTTTACAGGGGATCCCAAAAAAGATGATCAGGCTAAATATTTGCCAAAGTTAACCTATATAGAAGCGCTTGATATAATAGAGCGATCGGAAAGAAAAGTTTTACATCCAAGAGCAATAGAGCTTGCTAAAAAAAATAATATACCTATATTTGTAGGTTCATTTGAGGAGAAAGGTTTTGGTACTTTTATTGCTCAAGATGAGAGAGATGTGTCTGTAAAACCAATTTACGAGGCGTTAGAATGTCAGGTTTAGAGTTGGAGTCGACGTTAATCTCACTTGATAGAGGTGAAAAGGAGCTTTTAGTTCGAATTGAAGTTCCTTACCGGAAAGGCTTGTTAAAGTTT
The DNA here is from genome assembly GCA_945870925.1 of Chlamydia trachomatis. Taxonomy (GTDB): domain Bacteria; phylum Chlamydiota; class Chlamydiia; order Chlamydiales; family 2-12-FULL-49-11; genus VGMD01. The sequence continues at coordinate 18,130 of CAMBTZ010000003.1, forward strand.
TTTTTAGAGGTCTCTTCAAATTGGTTAATTCCCGGGAAAGATCTGTTCATTTCAAAATTTAATTATTCAAGAGAGGGTGAAAATATAGTATGTGAGATAAATATATTGCCTATATCCGATGAGGAGACAAATCAAATTTGTGAGAATTTTATCCTATTGGAAGATGAAATTAAACTGGGGATAAAATCGGCCTATCATGCTAATAAACTTCTTGAATTAAAGGGGCTTTCGTTAGAGGAGAAAGAAGGTTTTGTTAGAGAGGCTATTCGAGAAAGAATTATTAGATTTCCAAACTTCTTTGATTACGATGTTTTTCCATTAATGCAGAAATTTTTAGTTTCTAGTGATGAAGGATATAAGAGGGGGCGCACGTGTCAAATTCTTTCACGTGTAATAAGTACCTTTTACAGAATTTCTCAAAAAGTACTTAATGGTTTAGAGGAATTTCCTGAGAGAAGGCATTTCTTTTTAAAAATAATGCCAATTTCTTTAGCAACACCCTTTGGAGAGAAATTGATATTGGGTTGTTTTGTTGCGATGAATTTTTTAAGGGATAATGAGATTTTAGAAGAAAGGCATCTTATAAGAGCTGTAAAAAAATATTTCCCGGATGTGACAGTTATAGATGATTCATATTTTGTCCAAAAAGATGATAAGAGTCTTATTTTTTATTTAGAATTCGAAAAGGAAGAGTCGTTTACATATAAGGAAATAAATTTTTTAAAGAGTGAATTGAAAGAGCAGGTAAAAGGATCAATTGAGAGTTTGGTGCGGCCTGTGTTTATGCCTCGCAATGAAGAAGAGGTGATGAAGTATATAGTTACTTTGAGTAAACAGGTTACAAATGCAAAAGATCTTCCTCAAATTGTGATTATGTTTAATGAGCAAACGGACGAAAATTTGATATTTACTTTGGTAATGGTAAGGCCGCTTTTTCAAGAAAATCCCTCTATACAGACGCTGTTGAAAAGTGAGAATTTTGAAATTTGTATTGAAAAGGTAAGACAGGCGGGAAACATTCGAAAAGGAGTCTTAAAAGAGGCTTCTCAAATAAAAATTTGTATGAAAAAAAATAATTATTTAAGAGACGATTTTGTCGTTGATCTATATAAGGCTCGTCAGGCAATTACTCACTGGTTAGAGAGATATCTAGGTCCAGTTCGGGACTACAATGGTGGAATGATCTCAAGACAGATGGAGATATTTCTTGGATTTCAGGAAAAATTTCAAGAAAAAGGATCTCTGCATGAGCATCGATTAAGTAATTTTTTTCATGCTCTTTATCCGATTGAACTAAGAACAACAGTCACAATTCAATGTCTGCAAGATTTTTATCGAATTTTTTCTACTCTTTTAGAAAACGAGACGGATTTATTAGTGAAGGAAGATGGGCATATAGTATTTGTTTGTATGATAGAAAATAAGAGTCTATTAGAGGCGATTATATTGTTGAATATTCCATCTTCCAGACTTCTTCAGCTTCAGTTATCTGTTCATGAGAAGCCTATTATAGGGTTTGTTTTCTTTTCAGAGTCTGTGGAAGAAAAAAACATTTTTTTACAGGTTATCAGCCGTTGTTTGAGTTAATTAAGATGATGAAGTATAATTGACGAGAACGTGCGATTTAAAATTGGAATTCTATGAAAGAAATTATATATATAGAGCCCTCTCTAATAGCAGCTGATTGGGGAAGAATGGCTGATGAAGCTAGAAGTTGTTATGATGCAGGTGTTGAGATATTACACCTAGATGTAATGGATGGTCATTTTGTCCCTAATTTAACTATGGGCCCAGCTTTAGTAAAAGCTATCCGGAAAGCGGTGCCTAAAATGATTTTAGATGTTCATTTAATGATTTATAATCCTGATCTTTATATTGAGAAATTTATTGAGGCCGGAGCTGATGAGGTTACTTTTCATTTAGAAGCAACTGAAGAAGTTGAACATTGTTTGAATTATATTCGGGTGTGCGGGAAAAAAGCAGGTCTTGCGATAAAGCCTGAAATGACTGAGACAATTTTATTAAAATATCTTGATAAAGCAGAGAAATTATTAATAATGACAGTTGAGCCAGGGTTTGGTGGGCAAGAATTCATGCCTGAAATGCTTGATAAAGTGAAGTTTTTGAGGGATAGCGCAAATAAGCTCGGGATAGAGATTGATATTCAAGTGGATGGCGGGATTAACTATGAGACTGGAAAATTGTCTATAGAAGCCGGGGCTAATCGCTTAGTAACGGGGACTCACTTTTTTATGCAAAAGGATCGAAAAGAAGCGCTGCGTAATTACAATGAACTTAGGAAAATAAAAAAATGAGGAAAGTTTGCACCATCGGTGGCGGTACTGGAAATTTTGTTGTTCTAATAGGATTGAAGCAGTTTTTTGATTTAGAGATTAGTGCAATTGTTTCTATGGCAGATGATGGCGGTAGCACAGGGATTCTTCGTGATGAGTTAGGGGTTTTGCCCGCAGGTGATGCAAGGCAATGTGTTGTAGCGCTTTCAAATTCATCAAGATTGATGAGGAATCTTATGAATTATAGATTTGAAAATGGTGGGCTGAGAGGTCATAGTTTTGGAAATCTTTTTCTTTCTGCACTGGAAAAAGTAACAGGAAGTTTTGAGAAAGCGATTGAAGAAGTTGGAAAAATATTAAATATTCGAGGTCGGGTTCTTCCTGTAACCACACAACAAGTTCACTTGAAAATGGTTTTAAATAACAGAACTGTGCTTGAGGGCGAAAAAGAGATCTATCTTTCACAGGAAATTGATAAAGGTTATAAGAGTATTTATTTAGAGCCTCACCCTACTGCAAATCCACATGCAATTGATGCAATCTTAAATGCAGATGTCATTGTAATTGGGCCTGGTGGATTACATACTTCACTTATTGCAAACTTACTTGTTGAAGGGGTTGCAGATGCAGTATTACAATCTAAAGCAATAAAAGTTTTTGTAGTGAATTTAATGAATCGGAAAGGACAGACAACCAATTTCAGAGTGAGCGATTACATAAAAGAGATTAGTAAATTTATTGGTGCTGATGTGTTTGATTACATTTTAGTGAATAATGAAGAGCCCCCAACAGAACTTATTGAATTTTATCGAGATGAGGGTGATCTTGTAAAAAATGATATGGATGATCCTAGAGTTATAGCAATTCCGATGCTTGGAGGTTTGCAAAAAGAGGAGGGGAATGATTTAATGAAGAGAAATCTAATTAGGCATGATTCCAAGAAATTAGCAGAAATATTGATGAAAATTGTTGGAAAGATAGGTGATCCATGCTGCTCATTTTCGATCTAGATGATACATTGATTCCTACATCGATGGATATTACACCAAAAAAGCTGGAGCAGGCTTTAAAAAGAATGATTCAAGGGGGGCTTCCTGTTAATTTTGAACAAACAAGAGAACTCTTACTTTCTATGAATAAAGAGGCAAAAAGAAGTTCAGAAGTAATAAGAGAATTTACAAGCGTTATGAATGGCACTTGCATGCACGCAGAAATTGGTTTGAAAGTTCTTGAAGAAGGGTTAGGAGAGATTCAGATCAATGAAGTCGTTGGATTGAATAACTTTTTAAAAATTTTAAAAGAGAGATATAAACTTGTAATAGTAACAGGTGGAAATCCTCAAGTTCAAGAAGAGAAAATTGATTTGTACGGAATTGATAGAACTCTATTTGAGGAGATTGTAGTTGAGGAATGGGGGCAAAAAGAGAGAGCCTATCATCGATTAAAGGAGAAATTCGGACCATTTCTAGTTGTGGGTGATCGAATAGCAAACGATTTAAGTTGTGCAAAAAAACTAGGTGGAATCACAATACATATTCGACAGGGAAGAGGTGAATTTGAACCAAAAGATCACCCTGATGTAGATTTTGAAATAACAACAATTAAAGAATTAACAGAAGTCTTGGAGAGAGTATGACAACAAGTAATCAAATTACACCTGGAATGACCATATCTTTTGATAAGAAGATCTACAGAGTAGAATCTTGTGTGAAAGTTACTGTGGCTAAAGGGTTACCATTTATAAAAACTAAGCTTAAAAACTTACTGACTGAAGAAGTGGTCGAAAAAAACTTTAAGACGGATCAGTCCGTGGATGAGGTTAAATTAAATGAAAGACGTTTGGAATATCTCTATTTGGAAGGAAATCAACATCTGTTTTTGGACATTGATAATCTAGAACAGGTGCTTGTACCCAGTGAAGTAGTAGGAGATAAAGTTAACTATCTTAAAGAGGCTGTGGGAGTTAAGGCTCTTTTATATGGTGATACAGTCTTTTCTGTTGATTTACCGCAGTTTTTAGAGCTAATGATTGTAAAGACAGAAGACTTGGATGCTTCAAATGTGATGTCAGCTTCAAACCGGCTTGCCATTTTGGAGACAGGGGCTAAAATTGAAGTACCAATGTTTATTGAAAGTGGCGATATTATTAAAGTCGACACTAAGACAGATGAATATGTACAGAGAGTCTAAATGGATATAAAGCAAATAAAAGAGTTAATACAGCTTTTAGAAAAATCTGGATTGAACAAGCTTACTATTAAGGAAAAGGGGATGGAAATCTCTTTGGAAAAAGGGGATTCGTTTCATCCTGTTGAAAGTCAGCATGTTGTTAGAAGGGAGCCTCCGGTAGTAATTCATTCTGCTTCTGACACTCCTATTAAGGCGCAAGCTCAAGAGGATGAATATGATCCAAAGAATTATGTTAAATCTCCTATGGTAGGAATGTTTTATCGGTCAAGTAAGCCAACTGAGCCGCCTCTTGTTAAGGAAGGTGACCAGGTTGAGGTAGGGCATATTCTTTGTATTATTGAAGCGATGAAGGTGATGAACGAGATAAAAAGTACGAAAAAGGGCAAAATAGTAAAAATTTTCGTAGAAAATGGGCTACCTGTTGAATTCGGGCAGCCTCTATTTGTAATAGAGTAATTTACATAGAAGAGAAAGCTATGAAAAAAATACTAATTGCTAACCGAGGAGAAATTGCTGTCAGGATTATTAGAGCCTGTCATGATTTGGGGATTTCTACCGTCGCCGTCTATTCGGAGGCTGATCGCGAAGCACTTCACGTCCTACATGCTGACGAAGCTATCTGTATAGGTGCCCCACAATCAACTCTTTCCTATTTAAAAGTTCCAGCTATTTTAGCTGCGTGTGAAATTACAGGGGCCGATGCAATTCATCCTGGATATGGATTTTTAAGCGAAAATGCAAAATTTGCATCGATTTGCGAAAATTGTGATATTGTTTTTATTGGACCTAATTCGGCGTCTATTTCTTTGCTTGGTGATAAAGCGAAAGCAAAAGAGATAGCAAAAAAAGTTAAGTGCCCGATTATCCTTGGCTCTAATGGAATTGTGCATGACGTAGAGGAGGCTCTTAGGGAAGCTGCTAAGATTGGATACCCTATATTTATTAAGGCAACTGCCGGTGGTGGCGGAAAAGGTATACGAATAGCAAATGACCGTGAAGATTTTTTGCGCATGTTTGAGCAAGCGCGTACCGAAGCTGAAAATTCATTTGGAAATCCGAGTGTCTATCTAGAAAAAATGATTGTTAACCCTCGCCATATTGAGATTCAAATTTTAGGTGATAAACATGGAAACTATGTCCACCTTGGTGAGCGAGATTGTTCAATTCAGCGAAGAAGACAAAAACTTATTGAAGAGAGCCCAAGCCCTATGCTCTCTGCTAGTATGCGAAAAAAAATGGGTGATGCAGCTGTTCGAATTGTTAAAGCAGCAGGATATCATGGGGTTGGAACAGTAGAATTTCTCCTTGATGAAGCTGGCAATTTCTACTTTATGGAAGTAAATACACGAATTCAGGTAGAGCATACAGTGACAGAAGAAATTACCGGCATTGATCTTGTTACGGAACAAATTCGAGTAGCACGTGGCGAAAAACTAGGTTACAAACAGGATGATATAAAATTTCAGGGACATGTTATCCAATTTCGGGTAAATGCTGAAGACCCGCATAATAATTTTACGCCATCACCCGGTAAACTTGAATATTTCATTCCAAGTAGCGGACCTCATGTAAGAGTTGATAGCGCTTGTTATACAGGTTATCATATTCCCCCTTATTACGATTCAATGATTGCAAAATTGATTGTCAGGGGTGCTACAAGGGAAGAGGCGATAGCTCGAGCAAAAAGAGCCTTAAAAGAGTTTCATGTAGGTGGAATTAAAACAACGATACCTTTTCATAAATATATGTTAAATAACGAAAGATTCCTTTCCGGTAACTATCCAATTACCTTTATAGACACACTTATTGCGGAAGGATGCGACTTTACAGAGGAATGATTAAATAAATGAAAAAAAAGGGCTTAAAAGGGGTGATTTTATCAGGAGGACTGGGAACTCGTCTTCTCCCCATAACTTCAGTGACAAGCAAACAACTTCTTCCAGTTTATGATAAACCGATGATTTATTACCCCCTCTCTATTTTAATGATGGCAGGAATTAGAGATGTTATGATTGTATCTACATCGCAAGATCTCTACCGTTTTCAGAGATTATTTGAAGATGGCAGCCATTTAGGGCTCAGAATTTCCTACGGCGTTCAAGAGGAGCCGCAAGGAATTGCTCACGCGCTATTGGTAGCAGAAGGATTTGTTGGAGATGATCATGTTGCTCTTGTTTTAGGAGATAATATTTTCTATGCAGAAACCTTGGAAGATACTCTCGATAAAATGAGTATTCCAACTCCCGGTGCTACTGTATTCGGATATGAAGTTCATAGACCTGAGAGATATGGCGTCCTTAGATTTGATGAGAGTGGAAAACCTGTTGAGATTTTAGAAAAACCAAAACACCCCCCTTCAAATTATGCAGTTACAGGCCTGTATTTCTATGATGATAAAGTAATGAATATATGTAGAACGCTTAAGCCCTCTCACAGAGGTGAGCTTGAAATCACTGATGTTAATAATGCCTACCTTTCCCTCGGCGAGCTAAGTGTTGTTAAACTCGGCAGAGGTTCTGCCTGGTTTGATTCAGGTACATTTGAAGATCTCCATAAAGCCTCTACCTACGTTCAAATCATCCAAGAAACTCACAATATCAAGATTGCTTGTATCGAAGAGATCGCCTATAACCGCGGCTTTATTGAAAAAAACCAGCTCAAGCACCTTGCAGACCTTCACAAGAAAAGCTCTTATGGCGATTACCTATATAGACTTTTAGAATTGCAGGGCAAATAAAAGAAATCCAAGCAGCGCTAGAATACCTGCAGTAATACCTAGGAAGGGTTTTTTTTCTTTATAAGCTACATAAAAAAGTTCTATTGAAACCGCCATTCCAAGTAGTCCAAAAGCTCTATTGTGATCTAAGTTTATCGGTGGATGTGTTCCAGTAATAATAAAAATTGCGAGCATGGCAGCAGTGATGCCAGATAATTTATGGCTTAACTTTTTTCTTTTTAGAGATTTATAAATATAGTAGGGTGCCCACCCTGTAAAAAACAGTGTCATAATTGTATTAAACATTTAGGGGAGGGTTTTGGATTTTCGTTTTGTGCGGAAAGGCTTGCGGTGGGATTTATGGCTGTAGACCACTTCGTAGATATTGCTAATTGAGATGAAGGCTTTTTGGTCGATTTTAAGAATGAGGTCTTTGAGGTCGGCAAGATCAAGACGCTCTACGATGATGTTTAAGATATTGCGCTCTTCGCCGGAGTAGCCGCCACGACCGTTTGTGATTGTGAGGCCAAGTCCAAGCTCTTCAAGGATGGCTGCGCTTAATTCTTCTGATTTTGAGGAAATGACTGATACGCTCTTTATTTCATCGAG
>CAMBTZ010000004.1 GCA_945870925.1 Chlamydia trachomatis
AATCCAAATCATGCAAGAGCTTATCCAACTAAGAGCACTCTTTCACATCTAGAAGTAGCTCATGCACCAATAAATGTAGAAGGCGACCTTTATATTTTAGAGTACCTATCAATTATAAAAAATCCCGCGCGCTATAGATTAATTACTTCAGATAGAGCCCTTTCACAAGCTGCAAAAAATCTAAAAGTTGCTTCCATAAATTCAGAAGACTTCTTTGAGCAACTCCTTGACTTATGCTATCAAAAAAATCGCCATCAAAAAGAGAAAAAACCTAGCTCTGAGTCTAAACGCGAACTTGAGCGACTCCAAAAAATATTTGAAGAGAGAGCAACCTAAGCTTTTGCCATCTTCTCGTCCCAAAGATTTATAAATGCACCCATAGCTATTTTGGGATTTTGCTTGTATTCATATTTTAAACGATTAATATTAAGATTTTCTACAATAGGAGCTCCCCTTCTATCTTCACCAGTTTTTCTAATAATTTGCCCATGAGGAAAATCAGCTGTTTTTGGCCACATAATGAAGAGATCCCCTGTTTTAGCAATTATTAATGAAGGTTTCGGAGTACACTCTCTAAATTGGTAGGGAGTTGTTTCCCAAACAATTGGATACATTGATAATTGGGCAGCAGCCTGTGCATAATCTCTAAATACAATCCTATTATAAAGATCGCTACATATAGAATCGCCTGCACAAACCCCATCTTTTCTATTTGCAATCCAAATTGATTGATTTTTTTCTTTTCGAATCGAAAATGTCAAAGAGATTGTGCCTGGAAAATCCCTTACTACTACAGATAAAACTAAACCATCAGAAGCAAGTCTTACCCCATAACAGCCCATCTTTCCCCCAATAATTTTTGGATTTCGACTTAAATCAATATTTTTCATCAATCTATAAATATTTACATTATGAATAAGCACTCTTGTAGCTTTACGAAACTTCCAAGTGTCAACTGAAGCAACACCCAAATGCCAAAGAAAGCCAACGACAAAAACAGTCGCTACAGCTAACCCTGTTTTTCCAGCAGCTACTAATGAGCCCTCTTCTTGGGAAATCTTACAAGGAGACTGAAACGCTCTGTCTACCGAATGTTTAAAATGATCACAAAAACAGACTGGCTTAAATACACTAATAGACATATTTTCTCCTTTAAAAAAATGAAATAAAGAGAGAGTATACACCTATTATTCTATTCTTGAAAGGCCAAATCTTCCTCTGCAAAATCTTCTTCTGTAAGCTCAAATGAACAAATTGGCTGAGAAGTACTCCCTACTTCAATTGGTTTTCCCGGGGGAAACGACTGAATGCACGATTCTTTAGGAGAAAATGGTATTGGTTTTTCCGGATGTTGCAAATTAAACACCCCAATACCCCCAACAATCGGACAAAGACGGAGCGCTCCAAGAGAGACAACTTCAAAGTAGGCTTGATAGGTACCTACCTCTTGAATCTCTAAAATTAATTTACAATTATCATACGGGCTCATAGGTTCTGTTTTTAATATCTGACCCGTAGGAGTTATTAAAACACCGGAAACAGCCCCTTCAATTTTACTCAAGTGAGATGTAGTGAAAGAAACAAGCAATCTATCAGCATACCCAAATACAAAACTAAATAAACCAAAAGCTACAATTAAAAATTTCCACATACCTTTCCTTTTTTTAACTTTATGGAACATAGATAGAAGCTGGATCACCTTGAACACCTTCACTATTCATTGCTCTAACTTCATAAAAATCAACTTCATTTGGTTCTCGATTATGATCCTCATATAATAAAGGACCACTGGCCGGCACAATTGCAATCTGGACTCCATTTCGAGATACTGAGTAATTTACTATATTAGAAGATGAACTAGCCTCCCACGTCAACTGATGTACAACATCAGTCTGCATTAAAAATCGATTATTAATCACCTTCCCTGCAAATCCCGATGGAGGATGAAGAGCGGGAACAATATATGCTAAATAGGTGGAACCCATAAGATTACTTACAAAATCAGAATTAGGAACCTGAACTCCATTATAAATAACCATAAGAGGATCAACATTAAAGGCAGTACAATATATCTGATTTTCATCAACGGGATTAATCACAACCTGAAATGGCCTGCCAGTTAAAGTGACGCTAGTTTGAATATCACCATTTACAAGAATTTGAAGAGTGTTATTAAAACTACTAGCTACATAGGCAATCTCTCCATCTTTTTTAAATGCAACTCCTTCTAAGTCTTCACCTGTAGTAATTATATTACCTACTGGCATATCAGTGAGTGTATCAAAAATAAAAATATTATTTCCCGTACTAGATGGCTCATATCCAATGCCCATGCTATTTACTGCAATAAACTCAGCTATAACGCCTTCTATTGTTGTAATTAGCGTGTCATCACTTGTCTGGCATACATAAATATTTGGTGGATCGGAAGGAAACGAATTTGTTATATAAAGCTTTGTCCCACTTGGATTAAATGCTAATCCGGAAGGTTTAGCTAATGAGATATTAATAGTTGATACACTATTGTCTGTTGTATGAATTACCCATACACACCCATTAAGACTATCTGCAACATATACTTTAGCGCCATCAGGCGTTACAACTACTTGCCCTAAATTACTATTTATATTTAATGGCACAAATGTTTTTACCGAATCATCTATCGTATTAATTATCCAAAGCCCTGATTGGGGATCAAAAAAACTGGAATCTGCAACATAAGCAGTTGATTGGTCAGAAGAAATAGCAATTCCTCTTAAAGAAATAGGAGAACTTGACTCAAAAGATGGTGTGAAATAATAAAGAAAGGTGCTTGTGTTAGCATTTAATACGGCAATTTTTGAATCAATAGAATTTGTTACATATGCTTTTACAAAGGCAGAAAGAAGCATAGGTGAGAGCAAAAGAGTAAGAAAAAAAAGTTTTATCCGCATATGTTAAAAGTTCACCCCTATTCCTAAACCTACCATAAGACCACCTGTATTTATCGAGTGAGTCTGAACCCCAGCTATTGGAATTGGGTTTATTTTACCATAGGAATAATCGGCAAAGAAATTAAAGTACCCGTTAGTTTTTAAAAAATAAGTCAATCCACTCTTTCCAACAACACCAAAGATAACCCTAGAAGTTGCTTGACGAACATAGACAGAATGATCATGAACAAGTCCCCAAGAGACCATAGGACCTATACCAAAATAAATATCAAGAACGTCAATAATTTTTATAGAATATTTTAATCCTGAACTAATAGGAAATAGTTGAATGGAACTATTCGTATGAAGTCCTTTAGTTTGCCCCTCTCTTATAAACAAATTAAAATTTGCCCATACAGCTAATCGATCATATACTAGTAGACTCGCCTCAATTCCCGGATTAACTCCCCCATTATGATACATTTGACGCATCAACTTTGCAGCCGGTAAAAAATAGGCAATCCTCGGCTCCAAAGCCCACCGCTCCACTGCATTCATCACACTAATAAAACAGAAAACCAGTAAAAATATTCGCAAAATATTCTCTTACAAAAACTAATTTCTCAATATATAATTTTATTTAATTAAATTTATATTGATAATTTTACTTCGCTATAAGGAACCCTCGAATTATTTATTCTGGTTGTATTGGTAATGGGATTGAACTTAAGATATCTTGGCAGTCAGAACATTCTAGATGAAATAGGATGTTTTCCTCAAAAGCTGCGTTATAGACTTTATCATACTCCCCATCTAAGATCAACTGACGAACATTTATAAGTGGTCTTCCTGTGTGATTTAAATTAACTAACTCTTGAAGGGCATGGATAGGGATTCCAGAGAGCGCTCTTACTATAATTAAGGGGTCAATTTCAGCTTTTTTAGGGGGTAAATCTGTTCTTGGGACCCATTTAATAGCTGGGGCAGATGCTCTTGTTGACATAGCAATAGGTATAGCAGACATAAATCAATCTCCTTTTAATTATTGTATAATTAATAATAACACATAATTAAAAAAAGGTCAATTATAGTTAATAAGACACATATCGCTTATTATTAAGTGGTTACTCTAAAATCCGGAGGAATCGTGGCTTGAACTTTTCAACCTCTTTGAGTCGGGTGGTCAGGTCGGAGACGACGATTCCATCATATTGACGGCTCTCTATAACCTTGTTATTAGGGAGGGCAATAAGCATATGACCAGGCCAAACAATCAGATCTAATGGTTTTAGTGCGGAGACTTTGGGGTAAGCGTTATAAATTTGAGAGGTGTTCCTAGGTGTCGATCCATCTGTTATTGAGTAGAGAAGACCTGAGCAGTCAACCCCTTTTAATTGCCAATATATAAAGTCAAAAGATGAAAGGTGATTTTTTGGTGGGTAGTAGTCAAGAAGTTCGGGGATGCCACCCGGAACATTTCCGCCCCAAATGTAGGGCAGTCTTGGAAAGTTAAGAAGTCTTTCGAGCATGTCAGATCTGCTTGGCATAACTCGCTTTCGCTCAACCTGTTTCTCATCATGTAAAACAATAAATCTCTTATCAATGTAAAGCGGTTTTACAGAGGCGTATTCATCTGTTGTAACCTCTAGTACATTTCCTTCTTGTTTTACAATTGTAAGTGCAGTGCCAGGAAGAAGTATTGTCTCAAGTTCACGAATTAAATGAACAGGATCGAAGTTTAAAAAGATTTGAGAAATCTCCGGGCTATTGAATAGCGGGGCGTTCTTAATTACAGTTGCAAACATTTCTTGAAATTATTATCCCTTACAAGTACATTCTGACTCTTATGTTCCATCTTAGGAGGACCGTGTGAGATTTTGCAACGTTTTTTTAGTTTCGATGTTATTTTTTGGCTGCCAATGTAAGGTTCCAAGCGGAGGTAAAAAAGAGTCTTCTAAGCAAAAGATTTCGGTAAATATCGAGCTTGAACCGCAAACTCTCGACCCAAGAAAGGCGCGTTCACTCATTGATATAAATCTAGTTCAGACTTTTATGGATGGGCTAATGCGCATCGGTAAAAATGGAACAACAACTCTTGCAGTAGCAGAAAAATATAGTGTTTCTGAAGATATGAAAACCTATATATTCAATTTACGCGACACAAAATGGTCGAATGGTGATCCTGTAAAAGCTCAAGATTTCGTCTATTCATGGAAAAAAACGATCTCTCAAGAATTTCATTCTGATTATGCCTTTCTCCTTTACATCTTAAAAAATGGAAAGGCAATTAAACAGGGCCTTCTTCCAACTAGTATGCTTGGAATTTCTGCAAAGGATGACTACACTTTAGTGGTAAATTTAGAATACCCAGCACCCTATTTTCTAGAACTATTAACTCTTCCTATATTTTTTCCAGTAAACCAAATTGTTGATCAGGAAAATCCAGGCTGGTACAGGCAAGCAAACACCTTTGTCGGTAACGGCCCATTCAAAATGTTTGATTGGAGACACAGCGATTCAATTATTGCTGTTAAAAACGAGACTTATTGGGATGAAAATGCAGTCCGTTTAAAAACAATTGAAATGGTAATGGTAACTGCAGAAACAGGTCTCAAAATGTTTCAAAATAGAGAACTTGATTGGACCGGATCTCCCTATTCATCAATTCCGACGGACGCTATCCCCTCTTTAAAAAATCAAAATCTTATTAAAACTGACCCCTTCCTTGGAACTTATTGGATTCGTACAAATACGCAATCAGGTCCTCTTCGTAACGAAAACCTTCGCAAAGCACTTGCCCTTGCTATCAATCGGAATGAAATTGTTACCCATGTTACTAACAGCTACGAACCGGCAACTGGTATTGTTCCAACTTCCCTGGGTCTTCAAAATATACCCTACTTTACTGACGGTAGCGAAGATGAAGCAAGAGACTTTCTTCAGCAGGCAATTGAAAAGGAAGAATTATCCCTTGAATCCTTCCCTGAACTAACCCTTACTTATTCATCCGATACTAAAAATCACAGAATTGCTCAAGCTATACAAGATCAATGGAAAAAGGCTCTTGGCATCACTGTTAAATTAGAAGCAGTTGAAGGAAACACCTGCATAGAGCGCGTCTCGCGTGGAAACTATGAACTTGCTGTCGGTTCTTGGTTAGCTGATTTTAGAGATCCTATAAACTTTCTAGAAGTATTTAAAAACAAGCTTGCAAGCACTAATAATACAAGTTGGGAAAGCCCCAACTATCAAAAAGCACTGGAAGCAACCTACCTTGCTAAAAATGAAACTGATCGCAAAGATAGCTTAATGAAATCAGAGCAAATCCTTATGGATGAAATGCCGGTAATCCCTATCTTTCACTATACAATGCTCCATGTAACAAACAGTCGCTTAAAAGACGTTATACTTACAGATTCAGGTCATATAGACTTTAAATGGGCTTATGTTGAAAAATAGTATTGTATTGCTGGGGCTTTTAACAGCCCCTTTGATGGCCTCATGTATTACCCTTGTCAATGACAGTCCGTTTCCACTTACCGCTGAAATTTTTAATGCTGCAAACGATCACCTTGCATCAATAAAGCTTTCAGCAAATCAATCTTATATTTGGAATGACAATCAGTCTCCATTCAAAAAACAATCAGACTCTACAATCACCCCATTTACAATCACATTTGTTTGCGCAAATGCCAGACCTTACGATTACAATCCCCCTCCTAAAAAAGACTCAAAAGAAAAAAGACAAACCTATCAAAGTCAATTCGGATCATGGACCGGAGTACCGACCGGCGCAACTGTTAACGCCCTTGGCGTAAATGGTGGAACAAAAAGCTGTGTCATCAAAAAAGGGGCAAAAAAAGGCGCTCCGCCAGTTAAAAAGCCAGGCCCAAAAAACTCAAAAAACGACGGCTTTAATAACTTTAGTAATGATGGTGGACAGACCTGGATCAACGGTGCAGGCTCAGGATGGGAAGACTCTGACTTCTCAGATGATCTCTAATAACCTGTGCTAAAACCTAAGAAGCTGCTTTAAAAAAGGTAGCCAAGAGATAAAAGGACTGGAACCATAACACCTCCCTGTTCTGGACGCATTAAATTCGCTTTAAAATACTTAACCGCTTTTAACTCTACACAAAGACCTGTGCCTGAACCAAGCTCAGCGCCAACTGATAGATAATTTTGGAAAAGAAAATTGGACTTGAGATCTTTCAGATTGAATTCACTTTTAGAAAGGATTGTCGGTGCAAAGAAACTTGCTTCTACATAAGGGTGGAGCAAAACAAGATGCATAAGCCAAAGTCTTGAAGATACCGAAATTGAGCCTGAATAGAGAGTGTCATCATTTTTATGATATCTTCCAATATTAGCTCCGCCGTAAAATGAAAGAGCTGATGCCAAATCAAACATCTTTCTCTCATAAAAAAGCATATAACCTTTATCAACATTCTCCTCTCTTCCCCCTTTTAAGAAGTTAGGGATACTCGGAATATCAAATTGGGATTGAGCTTGATCAAAATAGCAAATACTTAACATTTGCTTTGCCGTAGATGCTGATAAGGAGCCAGAAAAGATCATCACGGCAATAAATACTAAAAAAGACAATGAAGATACTGTTTTTACATTAAATAATTTGTTTATTTCTTCTCTATCATCTTTATAATGAAAAAAATTCACTACACACTTTAGAAGGCGCATACTTTTTGTACCCGTTGATCATGAGGTTCTTTAGGCAGATCGTTTAGTGCGACTTGCTCCTGAAAGCAGACCCCTATTGTATAAATATTTTCATAAATAGCCAGTAATTTATCATAGTGCCCTTTGCCACGTCCTAGCCTATAACCTTTTTGATCAAAAGCAAGTCCCGGAACAAGTATACAGTCACAATCAGGTGGCGGTAAATTAGCTAATGTCAGTTTTTTCTCATTTAGAAGAAATTCATTTATTTCAGAGAGATCTATTTCACTTTTAAAACTAACAAAGGAGAGCACTTTATGAAAAGGGGCTAAATCATGTTTTAAAGCATGTAAAAGAGTTTTCTTAGCTTGAAACCGTCTCTCTGGAGTGATGTTTATTAAAATCTCTTTATACTCTTCTCGTAGAATTTTTTTCTCATTCAATAGGAAGCCCTTTTTGATAGATTGTCTTTCTTAAAAAGTTGCCGCGAGGATCAAATATTGTAGCTGTTCCTGAGCCGAGCATCACGCGAGAAGTAGGAAGCTCCTCACCTTTCTTAAAATATTTACCCGTTTGAAGTAATTCGTTTTCATACTCTTCAATCATCATTAAAGAGCCCTCTTCATACCAGGCTAAATATTTACCCTGTTTTTTATTAAAAACCATTTCCTTCTCACTCTCCACCTTACCGTTTGGATACCAAGTACGAACCATACCATGAATTTCATCATCACGCCAGTTCATGAGAATTAAAGGGGTATTTGTTTTTTCATAGTAATGGAGCTCTTCACCCTGTTTTTGCCCATCAATAATTTGATAGATAGATTCTAAATCTTTGTTTTTCCGATAAGTTTTAACACTCCCTTCCGGCTTACCTCGAATATACTCATGCTCCATAGAAAGATAGCCCTCTTCATACATGGCACGAACACCATTTCCATCAAGAATTTCGTGTGTTTGATTCCCTTCAAAATCAAAGTACTTACCTGAAATCAATAATCCCTTTTCATACAATTCATCTTTTTTAGCTATTTTTTTATCTCCACTAAAAAATGATCTTCCCTCTCTCATTCCATCTATATAGTGAGTTCCTCCAACATAATTACCCTCAACATCATAAACTCTTTTTTCACCTTGCATTACATCATTTTTATAAGGAATTGACTTTGCAAGCTTTCCATTTGGATGATAATAAAGAGACTCTTTCTCAAGCTTTCCCTTCTCATAAAAAAGTTCTGCAACTAAATTTCCGGACGGATCCCAAACACGACTTTCACCATCAAAAATCCAAGACGTTTGAGCATCCTGATTCAAATCACCAATTCCTTCCATAACATAGGAAACAATTCTAGGTTTTCCATTCTCATACCACTCCTTATAAAAACCTTTAGCTCTACCACCCACTACTTCTAAGTATTGAAAAATTTCACCATTGTCATGATAAGTTGTTAACCTGGAAACAACCTTTCCTTCACCATCACGTTTAAACACTCTGACAACTTTTTGGTAAGGTTGCGCCTCTAAAAAATTAACCCTTTGATAGACATCCAGGCGATCTTTCTGACTGATCGTCTCATTCACCCCATTGCGATCAATTATTTGAACATGAGTCAAAGGAGGACCTTTTTGACTATAACTATTAGAGCAACCTATAAGCACCCCCAGTGAAATTATTATAATGCTAATTTTTTTCACACAAACTCCTTTGCAGAATATCTAAGTCCAAATCAAAAAAGTTATCGCTTTTTTTCTTTAGAGTGATTTTTTTTATTATTAACTGAGGTCTTAAAGGATCTTTTATTCCCCCTTCAATCTTAGAAATAATCTGGATTAAATCATTAGAGCTAAGTTCAATAGGGTGTTCTAATTTCCATTCTGCTTCAGCATAATTTTTTGATGTTCTTGAAAGTAGCGAAATAAAATGGATCTGATTATTGCTACTTTCTAAAAACTCTTTTCTCTTTTGAATTGGTTCATAATCTGAAAATTTTTCAAGTTTAGAAAGAAGCTCTCTGTCTTCTTTTAAAAGAGATGTTACCTCTATAGTTTTTTGAAGATACAAAGGAGAACTTAAGCCAAATTCTCTAATAAATCTCTCTTGCTCCCCTTTAAGCTCCACCAAAGATTTAACTTTTTTCTCTAAAACATACATTTTTTCATTGAGTTGCTGCTCTTGATAAAAAAGAAAAGCAGAATAAAGAACAATCATAAAAGGAGGTAATAATGCGACGCAAACAACACCGCTAAGCATTTTAGGCCCAAGCAAAAAGGAGGTCTCAGAAAAAAGCTTAACCAGTTTTTCTTGAATCACTTTAATGCTTTTATTTAATAATAATAACCATTTTATAATCATTTTTTTCCTTCACAAATTCAATCTCACCAGTCTTAAGGAGGGTGGATTTTTCAAACATTTTTTTTGCGTCGTTTAGTGTCTTTGCCTCAAAACAAACCTCTAATTTTATAACATATGGATCTTTTGGTTTATCTGTTGTAGGATAAGACAAAAGCTCATATGCAACCTCTTTAGGATTTACATCTTTTGCTATCTCTTGCAAACATTCACTTACTGTAAGAGGCTCTTTTAAAAAACTCCCTTCCGGCGAAAGACCACGAATCTTATCTAAAAAAACATCCATTTCTTTTTGAAATTGACCGGCAGAAAATAGACCTTTTTGAATCTTGGTATATGATTTTGGACTATCGCCACCAAGAGTTGTAATATAATTAAATCGCTCCCTTATTAGACTCTCCTTTTTAACAAAAAAAAGAGTCATCAGAACAAATGTAACAACACTACAAATTAGAGATAAACCTAAAAGAACCTTTATCTTACGCTTTATCTTACTAATTTGTTTGGCTGGAGAAAATTCTCCGATCCTGAATTGAATCTGATCCTTACTTCCTTCTAAACAATCCAAAGCTAACCCAATTTCAATTGCATACGACCTTAACTGCTGACGATCAAATTCTAAGTGGGGAGAAATTTCAAGTGATTTTAATGAGACCTCAGACATATTTGCAGTCATCTCTTCTGAAATTGCACTATAGCCAAGATGAGCTAATTCTAAACGCTCAACACCCTCTTTCTTTTTAATGTATTCAAATGCTCTAGCAAGCCCTTTTTGAAATTTAGTAAGAACCTCTTTAACATGCCCGTTGTTATCTCGCTTTTCCTTATTAAAAAACTTAACAATTTCATTTCTTAAAAAGGGGAAATCAACCTCTGCTACATTTGGATAATCCTCTCTAGCAGAATCAATCAACATCTTAAAACCAACTTCAATTAATAGACTATATTTTACATCATCTCCATCTACATAGACTAAATACGACTTCTCCCAGCCAAAATAGAGTAAAGTTACCTTCTCAATCTCTTTTAAAAAATAAGATTTAAACCTAGCTAAACCTTTAGATACAGTTGAAACAGTATCAGAATCAAATCCTAGTGTTTTAATATCTTGCAAATGAGATTGAAGCGTCTCGTTAAAAAAAGTATATAGAGTTACATCACTCTGTTTCTTATTCCTTTTAATCTGAGCAATTGTAGTAACATGCTCCTCAGAAAAAGGTAAAAGCTTCTCCATTTGAAAAGGCAAAGCCTTCATTACCGAGCTTTTTCTCTGAAAAGGAAACGATATACCTTTAACAAAAACCTCTTCCGGCGTCAAAGCAGATATAGTCTCAATATTTTCCTGCTTACAACGAGTCTCTTTTAAAATTCTCCTTTTAAGCTGGTTGAGATCTAAAATATCCTTTTTATACTCCTGTAAAAAGAGGATTCTAGACTTTTTTCCAGCACTTTTTAAAAGAGCAACTTTAAAATAGTCTCCATCTGGGTGAATTCCAAGAACATACATAAAAAATAAGAACCCTATTTAAAACAAATGGATTTTAGTCGATGACGAAAAAGTTTGCTATCATTAAAATTAGAGCATGATCTCTATAAAATACATTATTCACTTACTATTCGTCCTATACACAGGAATGCTCTTTGTCAGAATAGCCCTCTCCTGGTTCCCAAACCTCTATCAATACCGAATTACCCACTTCATTCTCTTTTACACCGACCCCTACCTTAATATTTTTAGAAAACTCATCCCCCCCATCGGCGGTATGCTTGACCTAAGCCCTCTCCTTGGCTTCTTTTGCCTCCGACTCCTCGAATCCTTCCTCATGAAACTCATCTAAGAATTTAGGGCCCAATTTTTTATTCTTCTTTACATCTTTGCGCCTTTGCGTGAATTCTTATTTTTCTAATTCTAGATATCTCAAGCCTTCTTTTTGCAAATAATCTGAATTTAAAATCAAAGGGCTATAAAAATTTTTAACCACAGAGGACACAGAGAAAAGCAGAGAAATATTTTTTTTCGCTCAGCGCCTCTGTAACCCCTGCGTTCATTGTAGTGAATTACATTTACTATTTGATAAGTTTACACACTATGTGCCCTTCGGTTTCATTACGCATTAGCCGGCGATGAAGCAGGCCATGTTTTCACACAAGCGATGCAAGCGAATAGAAACCAAGGGATACAGACGCAGTAAAATTATCTAATAGTAAATTCAATTCGCTATAATAAGTGACAAAGAAAAAATAGAGGGCTTATAAAAAGCAAAAAGCGGGACAGAAGTCCCGCTTTTATAACAATTCGATCGGTTTTCTAAGACTTTCTTAGAAATCCCAACCTAATTCTACGATCATACCCATCATTCCAAATCCACCGTTATCAGCGAAGTTAAATGTAGAATAGTCTTCCGCATCACCAGCATTTATATGTTGAAACTGATTCCAGTAGTAAGCTGAATCAAGACCAATTCTAAAACGGACGTTTTGTGAGTTGTCGAAAATACCTGTGTTATACTGTAAGCCTAAAACAGCTCTAACAGTTGGAGACATTACAATCGGATTAGCAGTAGCATACGTACCATTAATATCCGACTCAACACCATTGAACTCAACTTCATCACTTACTCGAACGCCACCACAAAGAAGGGCAACAGTTGTATCGCAGTACATAGAGAAGTTGTTACAGAAATTCCACTGAGTGTTCATACCAAAATCAGGACCTAGACCCCAAAATTGTGTAGATTGCTCGCGCTCTAAATTGAAAATAGTCTGATCACCTTCAAATTCTTGGTGGCCTGTGTAATAAATAAAAGCAGCTTTTAGACCTACGTGTGGCTCAACAGCTAAATTTTTAGTTACAAAAGAACCTCTATTTAAGTCCATTTGTAAGTTATAGTAACTGACTTTTAATGAAGAGTCTACCTCTTGAAAATAACTAACATCAGCGGGATCAGCCTGAAGCCAAACACCTGTTGGAACAACTGAAGCTACTGAATTATCAGCAGACCAATTTCCGTGACCTTTTCTGCTCACCCAATCAAATCTTGTGTTTAAGAACCAATTATCGTGTTTGAAAAAATATCCAAGCTCAGCTGTAAGGCCGCTAGCTACGTTAAATTGCGGTCTCTTCATTTTTACTGAAGCTGGTAGACTGTCATAAATACCTTCGTTTGTAAAACTAAAATCTGTTCCAGTGAGAACAAATTGCTCTAATAGGTAACCGATGTCCATATGAACATCATATCCATTATTTAGCATTGGGTAATTTGAACACATGTTGCCCATTTGGCAAGTTTGTGCTGGTGGATTACTCATGCTTGTTTGTTCTGCAAATATTGCAGACATCATTACAACAGAAACTGCAGACATCTGCAATAGACCGTTAATGTATTTACTCATAGTACCTCTCATAGGTTGTTTAGAATGTATCTTATCTTCCTATAAAATAATTTTCAATATTATTAAAAGAGTTATTTCATAAATGTCTAATTTTTATGGCAAAATCGATGAAAAAAAACTTAATTTTACTTCAAATTCTCTCAATGAAAAATGGGTTTTTTAGCGATTTATAAAAAAAAATCAGAAATATTTTCATTTTATTGCGATTTTCTATAATTTGCAGAAAAAAGTGCGCCGAAAAGTGAGACATGTGGATCCAAAATTAGATAAACCGGAACATTTTTTAGAAAAGAACTAAACCTACCCTTATCTAAAAACCCCTTCATGAAATCATCCTCTTTTAGAGTATCTAAAATTTTTATCGGGATTCCACCACCAATATAGACCCCGTTACGTGCACATCCTTTTAATGCTAAGTTTCCTGCCTCTGCTCCAAGAATTTCACAAAACCATTTCAAGGTCTCTTTACTTCTATTACTGTTCTCTTTTGTAATTTCTTCAGGCTCTTTTTTTTCACCACCAGACAAAAACGAATAAAGATCAGAGATTCCATTCCCTGATAGAATACATTCATAAGAGACGTGAGGAAATTTCCTCTTAAAATACCTAAACAATTCTATTTCTTTTTCATTTCTTGGAGCAAAATCTGAGTGCCCCCCCTCAGATGCGACCGAAATATATTTGTGATCGTGGTAAACAAGTATTGCTTCTCCAAGTCCTGTTCCAGGAGATATTAAAACTTGATTCCCCCCCTCACTTAGTATTCCCTCATTAATAGTATATAGTTGATCTTTTGAAACACCGCTAATTCCATATGCGCTTGCTTCTAAATCATTTATCAATAAAACCGTCTGTATATTAAATTGCTTAGCTATTCTTTGACTCTCAATTATCCAAGGTAGATTAGTTACACAACACTTTTCATTTATTACAGGACCTGCGACCCCAAAACAGGCAACATCGATCTGTTCATCTTTAAGAAACTTAAACATAATCTCTTCTAAAGAATTAAACTCTTTGCTTAGAAATTTTTCAATTCTTTCAAAAAAATTTCCTTCTGTGACAATAGCAAGCTCTGTCTTTGTTCCACCAATGTCACCTACTAAAATTCGTCTCTCCATATTGTTTGACTTCATAATCTATGTTATCATTTTTTGATACATTTTAGAAAATCTAGCAAAACCATGGAGTTTTTATGTCATCTGCAGAAGAAATTGGAAAAAAGAAAGCACTCGAACTAGCCCTTGCTCAAATCCAAAAACAATTTGGTGAAGGGGCTATTATGTCTCTTGGAAAACACTCTCTTTCTAACACGATTCAAGTAATTCCCACCGGATCAATTTCACTAGATATGGCACTCGGTATTGGTGGTGTTCCTCGCGGTAGAATCGTAGAACTTTACGGCCCTGAATCTTCAGGTAAATCGACATTAGCTATGCACATTGTTGCTAATTGCCAAAAAAATGGCGGCATTGCAGCTTACATTGACGCTGAACATGCCGTTGATCCCGGTTACGCAGCTAAAATCGGCGTCAATCTAAACGAGCTTCTTATCTCTCAGCCCGATTCAGGCGAGGAGGCATTAAATATCGCAGAAATGCTTGCTAGGTCAAATGCAGTGGATGTCATTGTAATCGACTCAGTTGCTGCCCTTGTCCCAAAAAGCGAACTAGAAGGGGAGATCGGCGACACTCATATTGGCTTACAGGCAAGACTTATGTCTCAGGCTTTAAGAAAGTTGACTGCAACCCTTTCAAAAAGCAATACATGTGCAGTGTTTATTAACCAAATTAGAGAAAAAATTGGCGTTATGTTTGGTAATCCCGAAACAACAACTGGCGGTAGAGCTCTTAAATTTTATGCTTCGATTCGAATTGAGATTAGAAGAACAGCTGGTTTAAAAACTCCAGAAGGAGTTGAGTTTGGAAATCGAGTAAAAGTAAAAGTAGTAAAAAACAAAATGGCGCCACCATTTAAGTCAGCTGAATTTGACATTATCTTTAATGAAGGTATTTCTAAAACAGGTGATCTTATCGATTTTGGAATCGACATGAATGTAATTGAAAGGAAAGGTCCATGGCTTAGTTATAAGGGGCATAAATTTCAAGGCAGAGAGAGCGCAAGATTGGAGTTAAAACAAAACCCTGTTCTTTTAGAGGAACTTGAAAGCGTAATCTTAAAAGCATATAAAGAAAAACTCGAACCTAAATCTCTAGAGCCAATTCCTTTAGTAAAAGCTGGAGTTTAAGTTTATTGATAGGGAGGTCTTCAAGAAGATCAAGACAGTGTTGAATTTCAAGGTGAAACCGCTTCTTTGCAAGATCTCTCCCTTTAAAAAGAGCAAAGTTTAAACTCTCCTTATTAATGTCTTGTGAAATGTCCTTAAGATCATCTCTCAATTGAAATGCAAAACCAAAATGTCTAGCCAATTGTTTTATTTGTTCAAGATTTGAAAAATCACCACCTCCAAAAACCCAACCCAAAACAAAAGCGCCTTCAAAAAGTGTTCCTGTTTTTAAATAGATTACCCTTTCCAAAAGTTCTTCAGTAAGCTCTTCCTCTTTTGTTCCAAAAAGGTCGTAATACTGCCCTAGAACAGCGCCTTTTATTCCGGCAGAGTGACTAGCTTGCTCAAGTGCAATTGTAACAGCCTCGAACGCTTTTGTCGAAAAATCACCACCCGATTTGGCCATTTTCCGCCCATTCTCTTCAATTTTTTTAAAAGCCTCAGAAATTAGAGCGTAACTTGCAAGAAGAGCAACCGTCTCTCCATACTCCTCGTGAACAGATTTTTTTCCTCTTCTGAAATCATCATTATCCATACAAGGAAGATCATCAGCAATTAAAGAAGCAGTATGAAAAAACTCAACCGCTAATGCTGCATCCATTACTGGAAGGTTAAAGCCTAATGATTCAGCTATACAATGAACAATTAATGGACGAATTCTTTTTCCGCCGCTTAATAGTGCGTATGAAATTGCTTCTGAAAGTTTGTTTGTATTCGGAAAAACAACCTTTATTGCCTCTTCAATTTCAAGCTTCATTCAATCACCCCTTTTACAGAAACACAAGGTGGTACTTTTGCCCCAGGAAGTAAAATAGTACCGGGATTAAGCACTGCATTACAACCAACCAAAGAGCCGTGACCAATAAGTGCTCCAAATTTTTTACGTCCAGTTAAAATTCTTTTTCCTTCATACAGTATTGTAATTTCCTTCTCATCCAGCCTTAAATTCGCGCATTTACTTCCGGCGCCTAGATTGACACCTTCGCCGATTACAGAGTCACCACAATAGTTAAAATGAGGTAATTTTGCTCCATCTAAGATAAGACTCCTATTAATTTCAGTTGCATGTCCAATAACACATTCATTACCAATTACACTACCTTTCCGAATATAGGCACCATGTCTTATTTCACAGCCATCTCCTATCAAGCATGGTCCCTCAATATAAGAACCTTCTTCAATAACACAACCTCGTCCAATAGAAATTTTTCCTTCATTGGCAAGAAACACACCTTTCTTCAATGGGCTTCTTTTTTCAAACGTTGTTGTTTTTAAGATTTCAACAATAGCATTCAATAGTAACCATCCCTCTTGATCATGGTGAAAATAGGGAGCCAGTATTGTGTTAGACAACTTAAATAAATTTACAGCAAGAAACATATCAACAATATCCACAGCTTAAAAATATAGAGTATAATAGATTTTAGTATTTTCTTCTTCTTCATACGTTGTGGATTTGTTCATAACACAAATTTCCTCATTACAAAAGCATTGTTTACAAATTGTCAACTTCCTGTTCAAAACACCCCCACTTATCAACATTACAAAGATATGAACATTGCCGCAAACAAGTCGTGAACAAAATATATAAATATTAAACAGTTTCTAAGAAGCTTTCTATATAAGATATTCCAAAAAAAAAAATTTCCTAAAATTCAACGCAAAGGGGCAAAGAAACAAAGGCGCAAAAAAAGAAGATACCCTGCTGCGTATCCATTATTTTATAAATAAAATGAATTTAAAATAAGATAACTAGCTTTGTGTCTTTGTATCTTTAAGTCTTTGCGTTGATTTTTTGATATAAACCATCTAGATAGCGCTAAATTTCAAGTTAAAAATGTATCTCTAAGTTTTATGACAGGATCTAAAAAGAAATTTCAGGATGAGAGGATTTGAACCTCCGACCTCAAGCCCCCCAGGCTTGCACGCTAACCGGGCTGCGCTACACCCTGAAATAAATGTTACAAAATGTTATGATGACAGGAGGAAAAAGTCAAGGATGTGTTTTTTGAAATTGGAAATGGAAAAAAGCTGGATTGACATTTTAGGAGATGAGCTTGAAAAACCGTATATGAAAAAGCTTTTTAAATTTCTTGAGAAAGAAAAGGGTGAGGTTTACCCTGAAAAAAAGAATATTTTTAAGGCGTTTTTTTTAACACCATTTAAAGATGTTAGAGTTGTGATATTGGGGCAGGATCCTTATCATGGACCGCATCAAGCGCAAGGTCTTTGTTTTAGTGTTATGAACGGGTGTAAAATCCCTCCCTCTTTAAAAAATATCTACAAAGAGTTACAAGATGATTTAGGGATCAATCCTGTAGGGCATGGCTGTTTAGAAAAATGGGCAAAACAAGGTGTATTACTATTGAATGCGATATTAACCGTTAGAAATGGAGAGCCTCTTTCGCACGCTGAAAAAGGATGGGAACGCTTTACTGATACAGTTATTGAAAAGCTCTTTTTAAAAAAAGATCCTGTTGTTTTTTTACTTTGGGGTAAGTTTGCACAAAGTAAATGTAAATCTGTTTTACATGAAAATTGTGATCACCACCTTATATTAACAGCAGCTCATCCATCACCTTTTTCTGCAAAAAAATTTCTTGGGTGCAAACATTTTTCAAAAGCAAATGAGTTTCTTATAAGTGTTGGAAAAAAACCAATTAATTGGGAGTTAACGTAGGTGAGCGCAAGAAAAATAAAAAAATTCCCATTTTTTGTAATATTACTAACATTTGCCCTCTCATCTTTAAGCGCAACAATTGTATTCCCAATTTTAGCACCTCTATTTTTAGGTAGTTCAGGGACTATTATTCGCCCTGAAATTCCTGAGACTATTAGGTCGATTCTTTTTGGAGTATTCCTAACATCGTTTCCACTAGCTCAGTTTTTATTTGCCCCATTAATTGGTGATTATTCTGATAGAAATGGGCGAAGACGGGCGTTTTTTATAACTTTATGGTTAGAACTTATTGGCTACATCTTATCTGGTGCAGGAATACAGTATCATCATTTAAGTCTTCTTTTTGTAGGAAGATTTATTACAGGTCTTGGTGCTGCCAACTTTTCTGTCTGCCTTGCCACCCTTGCTGACATTAGCTTCGATGAAAAAAGTAAAGCTAGATATTTTAGTTACGGTTCGGCAATTGCCGGAGTAATGTTTGTCTTCGGTCCATTCATAGGGGGAAGACTCTCCGACTCAAGCATCTCACCTCTATTTAACTTTGCCTTCCCATTATGGGTTGGTGGAGGCTTAGCACTACTTAATATAGCGCTCATCTTTTTGGCTTTTAAAGAGACACTTTTGATAAAAGAGGATGTCACTGTCGATCCAATAAAAGCAATTCATAACATAGAGAGCGCTTTTAAACTTGATGCAATCAGAACTCTTTATGCAGTCTTTTTTTTCTTTCTCTTTGCTTGGAATATGCTTTATCAATTTCTGCCTGCTTTACTTGTCGAAGAATTCAATGCAAAAAGTTCATTGATCGGCGATTTAACCGCATTAATGGGTATTGTATGGTTTGTAGGAACCCTTGTAATTTCCTTCTTCTTAAGGTTTTTTGACCAACAAAAAAGAATGCTTATCGTCTCATTAATCCTATTTGCTGTAACAGTTATTTTTATCCCTTATCCAGATAAACTCTCGCTCTTTGTTCTCATATCGTCTATAACAGTCTTTCTTGCCGGCGGCATCTGGCCTATATTAATAGGAACTATTTCAAAAATATCCGACCCCAAGGCTCAAGGAAAAACTTTAGGAATCAGTCAATCGATCCAATCACTCTCCATGCTTCTTGCTCCATTTTTTGGTGGCTTTTTCCTTCAGGCACATAGTAAAACTCCCTTTATTTTCGCCTCACTATCAGCCCTGATTGCCATTTTTTTTCTCACAAAACTTAAATCATCTTTTTTTAAAGTGTAAAGCTGTTTTACATAAGAAGTCGGGTGTGATATAATGAATCTATGGTTCGTGATTTTACATCTATAATAGCTTCTATTTCAACCCGTGGCGAAGGCCGTCTATTCTTGTTTGGTAAGGAAATATTTGTATTTACTGATGAGGTAAATGATATGTGGCAGCTAGCTACAAAGGTCTCTTCAGAGAGTGAATCAAAGAACCAATCAAAAATTCAATCAGAGTTAAGAGAATTTTTAACTTACTCTTTTACAACTTACGGGTCGCTTGCAATAAAAGATTATGCAGGTAGAGGTATCTATTTTCTCTATGATGTACCGTCAGCAAACAGGTATGTATTTTTTCAAAATGTGCTTAAAGCTTATTTAGAAGAAGCTGATAGCTGGTGCAAAATATTTGAATAATACGTATAATCACTTTCATGTTTACAGGATCGATTGTTGCTTTAGTCACCCCTTTTGAAAAGAAGGGTCAAAATATTGATTTTTCTGCCGTTAAGAAATTTCTTGAATTGCAGATTTTGGAAGGGAGTGATGGTGTTGTAATAGGTGGTACAACAGGTGAAGGGCCCACTTTGGAGCAAGATGAATTTAGTGAGCTTCTTGAATTTTCTATAAAATTTGTTAATGGTAGAATTCCTGTGATTGCAGGTACTGGCACTAATTCTACTAAAAAAACTGTTGAAATGACACTTCTTGCTAAAAATCTCGGCGCAAATGGTGCTCTTGTGATTACGCCCTATTATAATAAGCCGACAGATCTTGGCGTTCTTGCTCACTATCGAGAGGTTAGTAAAGTTGGTCTTCCATTTATTGCTTATCATCATCCAGGTAGATGCGGCATTGAACTTGATGTATTAACACTTATAGAGCTTTCTAAATATGAATTTTTTGCAGGCTTAAAAGAGTGTTCAAAAAATCGTTCAGCAATGAGGGAGCTTATAGAAAAATCTCCGGGTATTACTATTTTATCAGGTGATGATGACAGGGCAATTGATATGATTCAAATGGGCGCTAAAGGTTCTGTATCGGTAATTGGAAATCTATTTCCAGCTTATTGGAAAAAATTAATTCTAGCAGCTCTTAATCTCGATTTTGATCAAGCAGCACAGCTCTATTCTCAAATTAAGCCGCTAATATGGGCTCTTTCACTTGAGGTTAACCCTCAGTGTATCAAGTGTGCTTTAGCAAAAGAATTCAATTGTGAAGAGATCTTAAGGCTGCCTCTTCTTCCTGTAATAGAAGATACGCGAGAAGAGATTTATGAAGCGTTAGAGAAATTTCAGTTAGAAACAAGTTTTCAGTAGTTTGTATAAACCGACTAAAAAATTTTCTAATTTAATTCGCTATATAATCCGTAAATAGGGGAGGCTTGACTCTGTATATAGGGTCAAGCCTGACTTAGAGGTTTTAAGCAGTTGTTTGTAGGGTTTCAAGTCTTGATAGCTTGTAGTGAACTACAATTGCATTATCAGGAAATGAACCTTTGTCTTCAGCGTCATCAGTTACAACTGTATAAGTAGCTGGAAGGCGTTTGATTTCAACCATTGTTGGATAGTGGAGGATAACCCTACGTAGAGCAACTTGATCAAAAACAGGACCGTTTTGCTTTAATAGTTTTTCACACTCTTTTTTCCAAAAATTTAATAATTTTTTAGTTGATGCAGTGTTATTGATAAACATTGTGTTTGAAAGAATTTTTAATGGTGAGTCAACAGGAACGGTGTCATTGATTCGTAATGCAACATCGGCCTTGCACTCATCAAAAAGTGTAGGGTCTTGAAAAAACATGCTATCAATATCGACCCAAACTAATGGGCGATTATATTTTTCTAGGCAATTTAGTAGAAATTCAGGCTTAAAGCAACAATCTGCACTTACAGATCCCTTGCTTGGAACGGCCTCAATCTCATAGTCTAAACCAAATTTTTTACATGAAGCGATTAGGTCTCCAGCTTCTTTCTCAAATGGAGTCTCTTCGATATAGTAACTAACAATAAGTGGGCGATTACTCAAGATTGTACTCCTTAATAATAAATCTAATAAACGGTTATGTTGTGATTTAATTAAAATCTGTTTGTTACTATACAAAAAAGGAGAGCATTTGTCGAGGAAGTTTTGTTAAAGTTTCTTAACAAATGATTTTAAAAGAAATTCAATTTTTTTCTTTTCAATTTTAGTGGGAACCCAATCTTTTTCTTCAACCTGTTCCATCAGTCTTGTCAAAGAAAGAATGATATGTTCAGAAAATTTTTGCTTCCGTTTATCACTTTGTTGCAACGGGAATATTGTCCTGATTTTAGCTAAAATTAAATGTTTGGGTTCGCCTTGGTAGGATTGAACTATTAATTCCTTTTTTTCGGCATCACCAGACCTGCTAGCAAGTGTATATACAGCTTGTTTTGGCATATCAAGCAATTTTGGTCTTAATTTTTCCGTAAGAGAGAGATAAAACTCGTAGTATTGGAGAAAGTTGTAAGGGGTTTGTCGATTACCATAGACGGTTAAAAGCCATTCTGTAAAAGCTCCGTCTTTATATTGCTTTAGTAAGCTTTGCGCTTTTTTAATCCGTTCACCATGTAAAATAATAGCTTGTGTTTGGATCGCTTTAATTTCTTGTGTCAATGTTTTTAGAGAATCTAAATCGTCGTCTAAGTCAGTGCTATTTGTTTTATTCTCAAAAAGAATTTTATGGAGAGCAAAAGTCTCTCCTTCAGAAAGGGGAGTAGTCTTGAAAAAGCCACCCATGCTAGGAGTAGCAAAATTTTTATCTGCTAAGGTCTGAAGTCTTGTCTGATTCTTATGGTCTAATTTCTCAGCCAGAAGGGAATTTAAATCTTTCATACCGTGAATAGTGAATTTAAGGATTTCTCTTTAAATTCTTTTTCAGCACTCTCCAAAAACTTAGCTATTGGCATTTCTCCGAAAACCACGTTATCGCGGGATCTAAGAGATACAGTCTTGTTTTCACATTCTTGATCGCCTATTGTCAACATATAATTGACTTGATCCATTTGTGCAAGACGAACTTTTTTGGATACTGATTCGTTTGTGTCATCTACTTCAACGGGAAGGCCTGCTGCTTCAATTTCTTCAGCAACTTGTCTTGCGTACTCAGCATGTCTATCTGCAACGCAAAGAACTCGTACAGCCCTTGGATTTAGCCACAGAGGGAATCTTCCTGCAAAGTGTTCAATAAGGAGCGCTAGGAATCTTTCAATCGAACCATAAAGAACTCTATGAATCATTACGGGTCTTTTTTCTGTTCCATCACTGTCTGTATATTTAAGTTCAAATCTTTGAGGAAGTGCCATATCTAATTGGATGGTTCCGCATTGCCAAGTTCTTTTTAAAGTATCTTCTACATGAAGATCGATCTTAGGTCCGTAAAAGGCCCCATCACCTTCGTTAATTCTATAAGGCATTCCCCACTCTTCAAGCGCATCTTTCAATCCTGCAGTTGCTAATTCCCAATCTTCATCAGACCCGATTGTATTTTTTTCAGGGCGAGTAGATAGCTCAATTTTGTAGGTAAGTCCAAATGTTTTGTAAACTTCATTAACAAGTTTTAGTACACCAAGAATTTCACTTTTAATATCTGATGGTTTCATAAATATATGA
This sequence comes from Chlamydia trachomatis, assembly GCA_945870925.1. Lineage (GTDB taxonomy): Bacteria > Chlamydiota > Chlamydiia > Chlamydiales > 2-12-FULL-49-11 > VGMD01. The sequence continues at coordinate 23,156 of CAMBTZ010000004.1, forward strand.
GCATCATCTTGATGAAATGCGCGTACGCGTAGTAGTCCTGTAAGCGATCCTGATAGCTCATGTCTGTGCACGTGCCCGATTTCGCCAATTCTAAGGGGGAGATCTCTGTAGCTATGGCTTTTTGATCCAAAATATAGCATACATGCAGGACAATTCATCGGCTTAATTGCATAGGTATGATTGTCAATTTCACTGATATACATGTTTTGTCTGTAGTTATCCCAGTGTCCTGAGATTTCCCACAATTTTCTATCCATCATTGCAGGTGTCTTGAT
>CAMBTZ010000005.1 GCA_945870925.1 Chlamydia trachomatis
CTACTTCAGGCTTAAGCCAAACAACCAATGCTAACCTTGAATACCGAAATGTAGGCGTAACACTGAGCATTACCCCAATAATTGGGGATAATGACATCATTACATTAGATATTGATTTTGAAATGTCAGAAGAGGCTAATCAAGGAACCGGAAGCGGAAGTAATATTACCCAAACACAAGCTAATAGCATTAATGGAATTACAACTACAAAAACGAGCATGCAAACAAAAGTTCACATGCCGGACAGGCATTTCCTTGTACTGAGCGGTACTATTGACAATTCAAGTGCAAGAATAAATAACGGCATCCCTTGTTTAGGAGGGCTCCCCTTAATTGGCGCTGCTTTCTCTTTAAATAACAATTTAATCTCAAATTCCAGTGTCATTGTATTTGTCAAACCCCATATAATTAAATCCGAACAGATTTATGGAAAAATCACGAAAGAACAAGAGGAGATTTTTGGTAATAAAAACCAGACTTGTCCTGACGATTTTCAAAATGGATTAGAATTAATTAGGTCAGCTGATGATATTGACAACGAAGACACTGAGTAAGAATTTAGTCTTATTTTTTACACTCCTTTTCATCACGTCCTGTGGACCATCACTTGCAGTAAAAAACGAGATGAAACCAAAAATTGATTTTGCCGTTCAAGACAAGTATTTAAAACACCTCTCCCCTCTTGCTAACCCGCTTAATGAGAGTGAGTTAGACACAGCTTGGGGAAAAGAGTATCAAATAGGACTCGCATTTGCAAAAAGGCTAGATCTCTATCAAGCAATTTCCTCCTTTAAAAGGGCAGATATACTGATTCCTGAATCTCATTATCTTCGAAAAGGGGAGATTCAGTATCAAATTATCAACTGTTACTATCTTGGAAAAAAATATTACGACGTCATTGACACTTTTGAAACCTCTGTTCTTGCAAACACTGATCGTAATTTTATAGGCTTTCACGATTTACTCATTATTCTTGTAGACGCCTATAACCAATGCGACAATAGTGAGAGAGCAAGTTGGATCCTTCGAACAATGAAGAAATTTTATCCAAATGATGCTAAAAAACTAGAACTTACTTCAGCTATTTTGCATGCAGATCTCTTTGTAATGAAACAACTAGCAAATACAACTGCTACTAAAGAGGAAATAGATAATCTCTATGCCTTAATGCCGGAGTCAAAAAGCGGGATCATACTTACATCCGATTCAAATAGAATCTCTAATCACCCCGAACAAGATAAAGAAATTAGCGAGTTAGAAAATCTTTTAGACTGCCAGGCAGCAACCGGAGAAGTATTAAAGGCATTTAACAAATACAAAAAAAACCCATCCCTTGCAGGATTTTTAAATGCAACAATCCCGGGACTTGGATATCTTTATATCGGCCAAAAACAATCTGCCTTTACAGCCTTTTGCTTAAACGCCCTTTTTATCTCATCGACCGGTTACTTTTTTTATAAAGGAAATATTCCTGCAGCAATCATCACACTAAGCTTTGAATCAGGATGGTATTTAGGTGGGATTTTAGGAGCAAAAGAAGGTGCAATGCTATATAACGAAAGACTTTATGAGACACACGCACACTATCAAATGCGCGATCATAAACTTTTTCCCATCCTAATGCTACAACATGGTTTCTAAATACATTTTCTTTCTTCTTTGTTATTTCACATCCTTGTCAGCAAATGGACCAGGATATTTTCCACCATGGGGAAAAGATAGCGATCTAATGTTCTATAAGCAAGATCCCCCCCTTGCAAAACGAAACGATCTACTAAGCAAGGCTGCTGAACAAGTAATTTTATTTCATCAGAATGTAATTAGTCCCGTCGATGGACCGCGCAGCCACTTTCGCCCAACAAGCGCAAGATACATGTTACTAGCAATGAGACGCTACGGATTTTTTATGGGCTATATTAAAGGATGCGACAGGCTTCTCCGAGAAAACAAAGATCCTTGGTATTACCGCACAATTACAATAGACAAAGTCATCTATAAATGGGACCCAACTTACATTTAACTATAAAGAATGGTCGTAGACTGGTTCTTGTTCAGATTTGTGGGATTTTTCTGAGAAGCTGTATTTTGTACGCTTTCGAGATTTGAGTTTAAATCTGATAGGGCAACCCATGTAGTCGTAGGATTTACGAAATTGATTGATGAGATAGCGTCTATAGGTTTCCATAAAAAGTTCATGATCATTTACAAAAAGGACGAATTGAGGGGGCTTCATACTAACTTGCGTGAGGTAATAGATACGCAGTCTCTTTCCACTTATAGACGAAGGATGGTTTGTATGGATCGCTCTTTCTAGGAAAGTATTAAGCTCACCTGTTGTAATTCGTCTTTGAAGATTGCCATAAACGTGGAAAATATGAGCAAATAATTCTTTAACATTTCGACCAGTTTTAGCAGATCCTATAATAATAGGGACGTGCTCTAAAACAGGATGTGCATGTTTTAAATTAATAAGCGCATGCTCCATTCGACAGTCTTGAATCAAATCCCACTTGTTTACAAAAAGAATGCAACCTTTTCCTTGATCCTCAACTAGTTGTAATATTGTCTTTTCATAAGTGGTAATTCCATCTTGCACATCGATAACAAGTACGCAGATATCACTTCTATTAATTGCATCTTCTGTACGAATTCTAGCAAATTTTTCTATTACTTCTTTTTCTTGCTGTTTTCTCTTAAGACCTGCTGTATCAATAAATAATACGCCACCAATTTGCTCATCGATTGTATCTCTTGTCGTTCCTGGAATTGGACTTACAACACATCTTTCTTCACCAAGAATAGAATTCATAAGAGTTGATTTTCCTACATTCGGTCTACCAACAATAGCTACTTTTGGAATATTGAGTTCTTCTTCTACAAATGGCTCAAAATAAGTTTCCATCGCCATTTCTAATAGATCTGCTACTCCATTACCATGTGAAGCAGAAACAGTTACCATATCTGAAACGCCAAGTGAATAAAATTTTGAAAGAATTTGATCCGATCTTGATGTATCATCAACTTTATTAACTGCTAACACAATAGGCTTAGTCTTTTTAAATAAAATTCGTGCTATCTCTTCATCTTGAATCGTAATTCCGATAACACCATCAACAACAAATATGACTGCATCAGCTCTATCTAAAGCTGCAAGTGTTTGAACGCGAATCTCTTTACTAAATGCAATCATCTCAGTTGAATCAATGCCGCCAGTATCTACTAACCGAATCTTCTTCCCGAAAATCTCAACCTCACTATAAAGAGCATCTCGGGTCACACCCTCAATGTCTTCAACGATAGATTTTCTTTCTCTGGCAATCCGATTAAAAAGTGCCGACTTCCCTACGTTGGGCCTGCCGATGATAGCTAATGTAAAAATCTTATTCATATGCCAAAGATTATACATAACCAAGCAATGGATCACCACAACTTTTCACAAATCTTAGCATTATAGCGAATTAAATTTTCAATGATAATTTAATTCGCTATAACCAAGGGGGTCAGGCCGAACAATCAGAAATTTTTTGAATGTCCGGATGTCCGGCCTGACCCTTAAATGTGACTACAAATGTTATTTGACTGATTAAGATGGAAGGGTTAGTAAGTTAATTATGAAACGGGTTTTGTTACTATTTCTTTTATTTTGTTATTCTTGCGTTTCCATGCCGAAAAAAGAACAGACGCAATCTTTGATTTTTCCTCCTTCCGGGAAGGCGATAGTAGAAAAAAGTTTGAATGAAGCTCTGTTTACTCGAGGTGATTGGCCGGAAGAAAAATGGTGGGAAGTTTTTAATTGCTCTGAGTTAAATAAATTAGTTGAAGAGGCTTTGGAAAAGAACCCTTCTATTCAGGCTGTTGAGGAAAAAATTAACTTTGCAAAACAGACGTCAATAGTTGCCAGATCAAAATTATTTCCCCTTATTTATTTCAATGCTACTGATAACTGGCAATATTTAAGCAAAAACGGTCTCTATGAATCACTGAATCCAACGATTCCAAGGTCGGGCAATCTAGTAGATCTTACCCTATCTTTCACCTATGAGTTTGATTTTTGGGGGAAATACAGGAATATATTTCATGCAGCTCTTGGGAAAGAGAAGGCTGAAGAGGCTGAATATGCCCAAATGAAATTAATTATTACAACCGCTTTAGCTCAAGTTTTCTATGCTTTAAAGACAAATCTATTACGCCAAACTGTTTATGAAGAACTCATAGCTGTTAAAGCAAAACTTCTTGACCTTTCAAACCTACTTGAAAAAGAGGCTCTCTTTTCAAAACTTCCTGTTTGGCTTTCCGATGAGACCCTTCAAGAAACAAAAAAAGATTTGATCTATGTAAAAGAGGAAATTGAATTTAATAAACATCTAATTAATGCGTTACGTGGCCAGGGGCCTGATGCAGAATTAACCATCCCTTTGAAATTAGACTATCTCCCTGAAAAAATTGAATTACCGGATCATCTTTTTCTTGATCTTTTAGCAAGACGACCTGATCTAATGGCTGCAATTTGGCGCGTTGAAGCAATTGCACATGAAGTCGGAGCCGCAATTGCCGATTTTTTCCCTAATATCGACCTTACCGGCTTTACAGGTTTTGAAACATTCAATTTTAATAACCTTTTTAAAGGGTCGAGCTATATGGGTGGCCTTTTGCCGGCCCTCCACCTCCCAATTTTTACTGCAGGTGCCATCCGCGCAAATGTCAGAGCAAAAAAAGCGCTTTTTGAAGAAGCTGTCTACACCTATAATAATCTCATTCTAAAAAGCGCTGAAGAGGTGGCAAATAGTCTAGTTTTAGTAAATTCCGTCTTCCAAAGAGAAAAACTTCAACTTGATATTGTAGACAAAGCTAACCTACGTTTTGAACTTTCAAAATTACTTCTGCATCACGGTCTTGACACTGCTTTTGATACTCTTACCATGAATGAAGAACTCCTCTTGAAAAAACTTGAAGAATTAAATCTCCGCTATCTCCAATACGCTTCGGTAATCAGATTAACAAAATCATTTGGTGGTGGTTACATATCCATCTACAATGTTCCTCTTAAAGCTTCGGAGGAGAATTGACTCTCTCAAAACTGACCCGCAATTATATTATTATCATAACTTCCCTGCTATTAATAGGAGTTCTGTACTGGTTTTTTATTTGGCGGTTCTACAAATATACCGATGATGCCTATGTGGAAGGAAATCAAATCATAATAACTCCTTTAGTTCCAAGTTTTGTACAAGCGATTCATACGGATGACACATTTCTTGTTAAAAAAGGGCAACTCATTATTGAACTTGATGACAGTGATGCAAAAATTGCTTTTAATAGAGCTGAAGAGAATCTAGCAAATACTATACGTGAGGTTTGCGGGATGTTTCATCAAGTCTTTGCATATAAAGCTGAGATTGAAATCAAAAAAGCTCTTTTTATCAAAGCAAAACAGGATTTTGATCATAGGGAACATGTAGTGCAAGAAGGGGGTGTCTCTGTTGAAAACTTTGAACATGCAACCGCTGCTCTTCGTGAAAGTATATTTGCTCTCCAAATGACTGAAATCCTTTACTATAAAAGTGTTGCAATGGTACAAGGGACATCTGTTCGAAATCATCCTCTTGTCCAAATTGCATCCGATAAATTTCTAGATGCCTGGTTAGGCCTCTATCGTTGTAAAATCTATTCTCCTGTTGAAGGCTTAGCCGCACAGAGGACAATTCAAGTTGGTAAATGGGTTAACCCCGGCGATTTTTTAATGAGCGTCATTCCACTTGATCAAATCTGGGTAAATGCTAACTATAAAGAGACTCAACTTAAAAAAATGCGTATCGGACAACCTGTTAAAGTAACATCCGATCTATATGGTCGAAGTGTGGTCTTTCACGGAACGATCTTAGGATTACCTGGTGGCGCAGGCAATGCGTTTTCCCTCCTCCCCCCACAAAATCTCTCAGGGAACTGGATCAAAATTGTTCAGCGACTTCCTGTTCGCGTAGGCCTTAGTCAAGAGGCTTTAAAAAGACACCCTCTCAGAATCGGTCTTTCCATGGAAACTACTGTCGATGTACATGATGAAGATGGTGAAATAGTCCCTGAGACAACTGCTGGCTCACCTACTTATGAGACTCCAATTTACAAACTTGAAGAAATCGGCTCTAAAGCAGCAATTGAAAAGATATTCGAACAAAATTTTGACCCGCGTCTTGATGCGTTTAAAACAAACCCTTTGAAAGAGTAATGAAAAACAGACTTGTCTTCTCACTTTCAATACTTGCTATTTTTTCAGTCTTATTTAATTCCGCCATCATCAGCATGTCCGTCGTATATATTTTAAGCGATCTAGGATGCAGCTCTGCTACAGCCTCATATGCAACTGTTTTTTATGGAATCGGAAATGTAATCACTGTTCCCCTAGCCCTAGCCTTTAAAGATCGGATGAGCACTGTTAAATATTTTTCCATCTGCTGGTGCTCTTTTACAGTAGCAACATTTTTAGCCGGAATAGCTACTACCTACCCTCTTTTTATTTTTTTTCGTCTTCTTCAAGGACTAAGCTCAGGCCCTCTCTTTATTTTACTAAGCACCTTTTTAGGATCAATTCTACCTGATCTTGAAAAGTCCAAAGTAATGAGAAGCAATCTTATGTCATTTATTTGCGCTCCCATATTAGGAGCATCATGGGGAGGCTGGATTTCATATGATTATAACTGGCGAAATATTTTTACAATTAACGTCATATTTATGTGCATCCTTGGAATAGCCCTATTCATCCAATTAAGACGCTTTTCAAACCCTTTAGAAAAAAAACCTTTTGATCTAGTTGGCTATATTTCATTTACTATTGGGACATTTTTTTTAACCTTTTTTATCACGCTTGGTCAAGAGTTAGACTGGTTTCGATCCGAATTTATGACGGCTACTTTTTTTATTGGTCTCATATTTTTTCTCTTTTTTATTCTCAGGAGCATGCGTCATCCTTTTCCAATTATTAATCTAAGCCTACTTAAACAGCCTCTGATTGCATTAGCCCTTTTAAATTTATGGGTTCTTTTTGCAACATATTTTGGAATGACCTTACTACTCTCTATTTGGCTTACAATCTACGTTCGATTTACAGTAATCTGGGTCTCCGTCATCCTCGGCGTTATGATATTATCAGCTCCCTTACTCATGCACATTATGCGACACTACCTAGAAAGCCATAAAGTATGGATCCCATTTGGCCTTGGCATCTTACTTCTTGGTTTCAGCTGCTTTTATAGCTCCAATTTCAATATCGATATCGATCTTGGCCGAATTGCTATCTCCCGAATTATAGCCGGTTGTTCATTTGCCCTCTTTCTACCATCTCTTCTACACCTTGTTATTCATAATCAAAATCATGAAACTACCCCACAAGCACTCACCCTATTTCAATTAAGCCGTGGATCAGCTAGCGCACTCGGAGCAACAATCTTCTACACTATCTGGCTCCGAAGACAAGTCTTCTTTTATGAAAGGCTCGGAGGCGCCCTCACTGATTACTCCCCCATTACAAATCGCTTCTTTATTAGAGCAAAACAATTTGGTCTCAATAAAGCACAATTAGACCCTCAACTTGAAGTCTTCTTAAATCAAAAAGCGACCTCCCTCGCACTGAATGACTGCTTCTATCTTATGGGCTGGATCACAGTTGCACTTCTTCTCTTATTTCTGATATCTTACATAAAAAAGGGAGTCCTCTACCGTGAGCAAAATCAAAGCAACCTATGAAAATAACCTACGCACCCACTGCGAACATGATAACGGCGCTACCCTAATAACTGATGGCCCAAAACAGCTCCAAGGCCTTGAAGAATACTTCTCCCCAACAGACCTATTTGCTACCTCCCTTGCCACCTGTATGCTCACATTTCTCGGAATAGCAGCCAAAAAACTAAATATCGATCTCTCAGGCACCACTGCTACCGTTGAAAAAGAAATGACCCAAACCCCTCCTCGCCGCATTGCGAAACTTACTGTTATTATCACATCAAAGTTTAATCCCACTATCGAGCAGAAAACTATACTTGAAACCACTGCCACCAACTGCCCCGTCCACCTCTCCCTCCATCCTGACATCAAGCAAGAAATCACCTTCAAATGGAATGTATAGTGAATTAATAGTAAAATTTAATTCACTATATAGTTATATCGAGGAGTAGAGCTTGGTGAGGAGGGTGGTGAGTTCTTGGCGGTCAAGACGCTTGAGGTCTTGCTCGTTGTCAAAGCCGATTACGCTTGAGATGAGGTCTTTTTTTCTTTCGATGATGCCGTGAATGTGCTCTTCGATTGTGTCTTTAGCGACAAATTTGAAGACGGAGATGCCTCGATTTTGGCCGATTCGATGGACTCTGTCGGTAGCCTGGTTTTCTTTAGCAGGATTCCACCATCTATCGTAATGGATAACGACGGATGCTGCGGTTAGATCGATACCTACACCGGCTGCTTGAAGGGATGCGACAAAAACTTTGCAGTCGGGATCTTCTTGAAACCTTTTCACTTCACCTTTTCGATCTTTAGTTGTTCCTCGGATGCCGGCATAGCCAATTTTCTCTTTTTTACAGTAGCACTCAATGATGTCGAGCATTTTCAAATATTGTGAGAAGACAACAACTTTCTGTCCGCTTGCAAGTGCTTCATCCAGTAGCTCGACAAAAAGCTCCCATTTTCCGCTCTGATGTTTTTCAAAATAGTTGTCATCTTTTGTAATAAGGGCTGGATGATCACAAACCTGTTTTAATTTATTAAGAAGTGCAAAAACGTGAATATAAAAGCTTGATCCTTCTTCATTTAGTACATCCTTTGACTGAAGGGCTATTTCTGCATACATTCGAGACTGCTCTTCAGAAAGATCTACGTAGGCAATTTCTTCAATTTTTTCGGGAAGATCAAGGAGAACTTCTTGTTTTTTTCGTCTTAATATAAATGGCTTAATCAATTTTGACAGCGCTTTTTGCCGGTCTTGATCCTTGTTTTTCTCAATTGGGGAAATAAATTCATCTTTGAAATCCTCATGTGTTGGGAGAAAGCCGGGCAAGACAATGTCAAAGAGTGATTTCAATTCAAGAAGGTTGTTTTCAAGCGGTGTTCCTGTCAAGGCGAGCTTCATTTCTGATTTAATTTGCTTTAATGCTAGGTGGATTTGAGATTTATGATTTTTAGCAACTTGTGTTTCATCAAAAATACAGATTTCAAAATCGTGTTTCATAAAAAGCGCCTTATCGCTTCGTAACACACCATAAGTAGTTAATATTATATCGTTTTTAAGATCCAAAACTTTTGGATTTCTAAAAGGACCATGATAGAGGTGGACCTTTGCTTTTGGTAAAAATTTAGCAAGAAGATCTTGCCAATGGTAGACTACTGATGTTGGAGCAACTACTAAAAACTTAAACCGCTGTGAACGTTTTTTCTCATGCATCGCTGCTGATAAAAGAGCCATTGCTTGATGAGTTTTTCCAAGCCCCATTTCATCACATAAAAAACCTGAAAGCCCGTAGTTGTAGAGAAACCAGAGCCATTTAACTCCAACTTCTTGATAGGGTCTAAGTGTGCTTTTAAGACCTCCCAATTTTGGCATTGCAGCTATCGGGCCCTCTTCAAGCAAGTTTTTTAATATCGCGGCAAACTCTTTTACTTCAGGCTTATTTGAATCGGGCAGATAGACCTCTTCAAACAAAGAGAGCCTTACCCAATCAAGAGTTGATAAATAGAGGTGATTTGTCCCCGGCTCAAACATCAATTTAGAAATTCGACTTAACCAGAAAAACCTCTTTTCTGAAAGGGTGATCATCCCCGCATCAGACAATATAAATGGAGCAAATGAAAGTATCCCTTCATAAATCTCCTTAATTTTGACCTCACCATAAGCGGATGAATAGGCAAAATCAATTAGCCATCCCTTCTCTTTTTTCTCAACGTCTTTTACAACTAACTTTAATTTAGAAGGCTCCATCAAACGTTTATCTAAATGAATAACTTGTGGCTTTATCCGTTTTAATTCGTGCTTGATAAAATAAGGTATTTGGTCGACTGATATAGTCGTTTTCTCATAATACTTAGAAGGAAGTTTTAGATTATCAGGAACTTCAGCAAAACCCTTCCCCTCTAAATAGACAAAATCTCCAAAAATTTTTGGCTTACAGATTTTAGCCCACTCTTTGAAAAAATATTGCGGTTCAACTAAAATATTTTTTTCCACTAAACTAATATTTATGCCTGTTTTCTCTAGTCCTGAATCGGATGAAAAAAAACTTTTAATCTGATCTAAGTCTTCTTTGTGCGCATGAATAAATGAAGATATACAATCATCTTCAATCTCAATTGGCTCCAAAGACGTGCCTTGATGAATCGACTGTTTTCTAGAAAAAAAGCCTTCTCCCTTAATATAGATCCAGCGCCCTAAATCAACTGCTTCTGCAGCACCCTCTTTAAAGACATCCTCTTTCTCAATAATAAGAGTATCCTCTTCAACATGGTAATTAAATTTAGTCTCAACACTCGATAAATGAATTTGAAATTCAGGAACCTTATTGAGCCAATTTTTATTACGCTCTATAAATTCACCCATCATCTCTCTTTGAACAACCTTCTCTATTCCCTTGAATATAAGATTTGTAATCCTATAAAATCCTTTTTCCTCTACATAGACCCAAGGATCAAAAAAATGGGATCCCCCTTTTTTTAAATCACCGGGAGTAAATAAATAGCATTGAATATGAAAATTACCCTGTTCATCAAAAAAAAGTTTATAAGAAACGCTCCTAGGCTTTCTAGACAAGTTGGTTTCTACCAAATATTTTTCTAGTAAGCGCGCATGTTTTTCTAAAAATTCAGGGATCATCCCCTCTTCAATTACTTCCCTTTTAAAAAGTTCCGAGGTCTTTTTTGGAAAAAAGCCCACCCCTTTTCGAAAGGTCCAATCATCCCACTCAAAATCTGCCTGTTCACCTTCAAATAAAGGTATAGACTGAATATTAAATTGTCTTTTTAGCGAATTATAAGTGATCTTCTCTACCTCAATCTCTTTAAAGTCAAACACTTTTAGATTTGTATTGTACGATGCAATAGGTAAAATAATTTTTGGCCAATCATTAGCCTCTAGATAAATCTCAGCCTCAACTTCATCCGACTTAATATTAATGTACTCAGGCAATCCATTTTTATATTCACTAAATGACACTTGAATTTCTTTACCCGCATCTTCTGAAATCATAAACCACTTAGCTAGATCAGACCACACTGAAAGTTCAAATTCAAGCGCCTCACTAGGCCTGCCTCTCTTAAATCTCTCAAGCTCATCAGGAGCCAGGTTTGAAAACTTTAACGACGTCTCTTCTGTCTCCTTTTTTCTCTCATCGATCCACTCTTTTGCATACTCAAGAGCCTCTTTTGACTTCATCTCAAGAAAAAACCCTCTCTTTTTTTCTAAAGATAAAATTTCATATCGCTGACTTTGATCCTTTTTTAATTTAGGCACGTAACCATACTTGCCAGCCAGTATTTGAAACAATTCACTCCATAATGATGATCTAAACCTCACATGCAGAGGGAACTTATAACCCCTAAAAACTGCACTTTTCCCAAATTCAATGTGCTCACAAACATTACCATCGCCTGTTTTTCCACAACTACAGAATTGATCCAGAACATCACCTAAATCATCTAGATGCAAAAAGATCCAATAGCTTTCACCATCGATTACCTCAATTTGATACGTACCGTTAGAAAATAACACATTTCTTACATCCATCCCTCCAACATATAGGCAAAAACCCTCTCTTGTCAACTAGAGAAGGAATAAACCTTTTCTAAATCTTTATTTTATGATAATTTCAAAGCTTTTAAAAATGGCTTTATCATGACAAACTTTATAATTACCCTGCTTTTTACTTTTTATTCACTAACCCTTTGCTCTTCTGATTTCGGATATATTGGGTACTCTACTGAAAATCTTGGTGATGATATTCAAGCAATAGCAGCCAAAAGATTCCTCCCTGAAAATAGTATTCCTATTGAACGTGATTTTATTGGAACATTTGAGAATTCTTCTCAAATACCCGTAATTGTAAATGGTTGGTTTATGCTTAGAAATAATTTTTACTCAACAAAGGAAAAGCACAATTTTAATTGGCCTCCTTCAATCAATATAGACCCTCTTCTTATTTCGCTTCATTTTACCCCGAACTTTATAAAAACTTTATTATCAAAACGTAATAAGCAATATCTCATCGACCATGGACCTGTTGGCGCTCGAGATTATTACACCCTTCAAATACTACAGAAATATAACATCCCAAGCTATTTTTCAGGATGCATCACATTAACCCTTCAAAATGATGAGCTTGAGAGAGATGATATCGTCTATGCTGTAGATATCGATAAAGATTGCCTAACCTATCTTAAAAAGAAGACATCTTATCCTGTTGAAGAACTTACACACACTCTTCCTGAAAATCTAAGATTAGATACAGAGGGTCGGTTAAAACTAACTGAGACTTTATTGACTAAATATAAAAAAGCTAAATTTGTCGTTACTTCAAGACTGCATGTTGCTCTGCCCTGCTTAGCATTTCAGACCCCTGTATTACTTATTGATAAAACTCCAGATGATTCTCGATTTTTTGGATTGAAAGAATTGACAAGGCATTGCGATAGCAAAACATTTCTAAAAGGAAAATCCAATTTTGACTTAAATAATCCTAACGAAAACTCTGATCTCTATCTCCCCATTCGTGAAAATTTAATTAAAGCAGTAAACGATTGGATTCAAGAAAAATCTACTTCATAATTAATAAAATTAATTGATAAATTACTTCTTCTTGACTTACATAGCCTTATTATGCATAATTATTCAGTAATTACAGCTTATAAGCAAAGGTAATATTCAATGTCTTCACCTTCACCTACAGTTTACGGACATGCACTCATGGGTGAAATGTTAATCGCACAAGGAGATACCGAACCTAAAAAATTAGTTACAGATGGATTAATCTCCTGCATTAGCTTCGCCGGCTGGAATCCTGACACAAAAACAGGCTTTTTAACCCATTTTTCACATCCCAAACAAGTAATTCAATTTTATTCTGAAGGCATCCCTTTAATTCAAGAGCGGACCAATGTAATTGATGCTCTATTTCAATGTAAAATTACAGGGGGTTTTACAAAGGCAAAATATTCGCATGAGATGCTGAAGATTTTAAAAGAAACTCTCACCTCTGAATTAGCTATAGACTTAGAAATTGTCGAAGAGACCCCTCCGTCGGATCAACCAATTGCAAAAAACCTCTCCCTTGATCTTACTGATGGGTCCTTTGGAGAATATAATCCTTCAGAAAATCTAGACCACAGATCACCTAGTCCTGCTGATATTGCCCGGCATTTAAGTTTGCGGAGCGAAGAACTAATTTTTATAGTGAATTAAAAAAAAGGGAAGGCTATTAAGCCGGATTCTGTCTTATTGCTAAGAGCAACCATTTGTCTAGGGGCTCTATTGCTAGAGCCCTCAAGCGACTTTTATGAAAAACTCTAGCGGATCGCTATTAAATGAGCTTTTCTATCTTGCATCGAATAGGGTTTGCACTGACCTTCATATCTCTATAAAGCGTCTCACTCTTAAAGTGAGCATTTTCATCCTGTCTACTAAATTGCTTTAGTAGCGGCGGTGTTCTCTGTTGCACTTTCCGTAGCCTTACGACCCCCGGCCTTTCGCCGGTATTCTTATCCTCTGAAGTCCAGACTTTCCTCTATTATCTCTAACAGCGGTTGCTTTGCCTTCCCTAAAACTTTACTCTGACTCAGTTTCTTCAGCTACGTCTGTTGCATCTGCTATATCAGCTACAGCGGTTGCTCCGGTGCTAATAACTCTTCGTCTACGTCTTTTTGTTGTTGCAGCAGCGCCGTCAGTTGTCTCTTCTTTGCCTTCACTCCAATAATGAATTCGTGAACAATGCTCGCAAAATGAGATCTTATCACCTTTTCGTACTAAGTTTTCGTGTTGAGCAGTTAGAGCAATATGACATCCAGTACAAGTTCTGTTTTCAATTGAAACAATAACTCTATCCTTTTTATTGCGAAGGAGTCTTTCATATGTAGCAAACATTTGAGGATCTGCTGTTTTTACAATTTCATCTCTACTAGCTTTTAGAACTGAACCCTCTTTATTGATTTCAACAATCGTATCGCGGATCTCATTTTCTAAAGTTTTATTACTTACGTCTGATTCATCTAAAGATTTTTTTGTTTTTTCATAGATCTCTTCTTCTACCGCTCTTCGATCAACTAAATTTGAAAGAGTCTGTTCAAAAGAACCTTTTTCTCTTTCGAGTGTCGAAATTTCTTTAGTAAGAGCATTAAACTCTTCAATTTTTTTAATCGCAGTTTGCTGATTTTCAAGTTTTTTAATTTTCTCTTTATGCTCTTCTATTTTGCGCTCATACAAAAGACACTCGTCTGCAAGCTCGACAATTTCGTCCTGCTTGTTTTCAAGTTGTTCTAAAAATTCTTGTTTGAGTTGAGCTATCTGTTTTAATTCATCTTGTCTCTGTTTCTTTAGTCTCATCAGACGAATCATCTTGATGTCTAGCTCTTGAATTGTGAGAATAACTTTTAAAGCTTCACGCATAGATAGATCTCTTTGTTAGAAAGTAAGAAAAAAGTGTAACCGATCATCACAAAATCTACAAGTAAAAATCCCTTTCCTTTATCCTAATTACTAATTTTTCCATAAGGACCCCTATGAATTTTCTAAAAAATTATTTACATCACTGCAAAGATCAAGGAATTTCTCCTGATACCCAGCCCGAAACTTTCGCCTATTTAGCAAGCCTTGATGCCCTCTCAAAGAGATATCCGATTATCTCTAATTCCATACTAGCTGAATTAAAATCTCAGCGAACATCCTTAAAATTAATAGCTTCTGAAAACTACTCCTCTCTTGCCGTTCAGCTAGCCATGGGAAATCTTTTAACGGATAAATATGCTGAAGGCTCCCCCGGTCACCGTTTTTATGCCGGTTGTGAAAATGTCGATACCATTGAATCTTACGCTGCAGACGGCGCTAAATCTTTATTTGGATCTGATCACGCATATGTGCAACCACATTCGGGAGCTGATGCAAATTTAGTCGCCTTTTGGTCTATATTGATAAAAAGGATCGAAACGCCCGCCATTGAAAAGCTTGGCAAAAAAAGTGTTTACGCGCTTACTCCTGAAGAATTCGAGACGATTCGCAAACAATTTTCTGAACAAAAAATGCTTGGACTTGCCCTTGATTGTGGCGGACACTTAACTCACGGCAGCCCTGTAAACCTATCTTCTAAAATGATGAAAGCTATTTCTTACAGAGTTGATCCAATAACAGGACTCCTTGACTATAAAAATATTGAAGAAATTGCAATGCGAGAGCATCCCGCAATACTTCTAGCGGGGTACTCTGCCTATACAAGGCTGGTCGACTTTTCTATAATGCGCGAAATTGCCGATAAATGTGGTGCTACGCTATTAGTTGATATGGCGCATTTTGCAGGACTTGTTGCCGGAAAGGCAATGACTGGAAATTATGATCCGGTTCCATTTGCCCACGTAGTTACTTCGACCACTCACAAAACCTTAAGAGGCCCAAGAGGCGGACTTATTTTATGCAAAGACGAATATAAACCGTTTGTTGATAAGGGGTGTCCATTTGTACTTGGCGGCCCCTTACCTCACGTCATCGCATCAAAAGCCATCTGTTTTCAAGAAGCGCTAGACCCCTCATTTAAACAGTATGCTAAACAAGTAATCCTCAATGCTCAAGCCTTAGCAGCTCATTTAAATTCAAAAGGTGTCTCCTTAATTACAGGCGGCACTGATAATCACATTGTTTTACTTGATGTTCAAAAGAATTTTGGTCTCAATGGTAGGCAAGCCGAATCTCTTTTATCGAGCCTCGGATTTACCATCAATCGCAATACAGTCCCCGGTGATCCTAACGGCCCGTGGTATTGTTCAGGAATCAGGCTAGGCACGCCCGCTTTAACAACTCGAGGTTTTAAAGAAGGAGAGATGCAAAAAATTGCCGAGATTCTATATGATGTGCTTAAAAGTGCAAAACCTAAAACCGACGCAAAAACGGGGCAGAAGAGTTTAGCGGAAGCAATGCTCGAACCTAAAGAGAGAGAGCATGCTAGAAGAAGAATAGAAGAACTTCTAGAAAACTTCCCCCTCTATCCTGAAATTTGCGATAACATTGGAGAATTAATCTCATGAATAAATGTGAAGAAGAAGCAGCTAAAAAAGAGCCGCCATTAGATATGAAAATCGAAGAGATGTTTACTAAGAAGCGGATCGTGTTTCTCACGACTCAAGTAGATGACACTTCAGCTACAGCTACTATTAAGAAGCTTTGGTATTTAGAATCTCTCGATGATAAAAAGCCCATCCTTCTTGTAATTAATTCTCCGGGCGGCTCAGTTGATTCAGGCCTTGCTATTGTCGATATGATTCAAATGATCAACTCCCCTGTTTACACACTTGTTATGGGACTTGCAGCATCGATGGGATCGATATTAAGCATTGTTGCAGCCAAAGGCAAGCGTTATGCACTTCCCTATAGTAGATTCATGATCCACCAACCTCTAATTGGGGGAACAATCTATGGTCAAGCTACAGATCTTGAAATTCAAGCAAAAGAGATTGTCAAAACAAGAGAATTGCTCGTTCAAATTTATGTAGAAAAAACGGGGAAAACCACTCAGCAAATTAATGAATCCCTTAATCGCGATACATGGATGAGTGCAGATGAGGCTTTAAAATATGGTTTAATAGACCATGTTATCAGCTCTTTTAAACACATCCCTGAATTTGAATAAAAACTTTTATAAGTACCAAGGCACGGGGAATGATTTTATCCTTTTTGAGGATTATGAAGAGTCATTCCCCATCAATTCTAACCTTATTTCACGAATTTGCAATCGTAACCTGGGTATTGGCGCAGACGGCATCCTCATATTACAAAAATCACAAATTGCTGATGTTAAAATGAGGATCTTCAATCAGGACGGAAGTGAAGCCTCCATGTGCGGCAATGGCCTTAGATGCGTGATTAAACATTTAGAAAAATCATGCACTATAGAGACAAAAGGGGGAATCTCAGAAAGCGAATATAGTAAGAATTTTATAAAAGCTACCCTTCCTAAATCTAAAATTATTCAATCCCCAATCGACCTACCAAACAACCTAATTGGACACCTAGTCAACACAGGAACACCTCACCTTGTAATATTTACAGAAACCCCTAATATTCATTTAAATGCAAAAGAATTGCGCTATCACCCTATGTTTGGAAGCGAGGGAGTCAATGTTAATTTAGCAACCCTGATTCCGGAAGGAATTCGGGTTCGAACATTTGAGAAAGGGATTGATACAGAGACACTTTCATGCGGATCAGGAGGGGCTGCTGTCGCTCTTCTTCATAAAAAAAACGTTAAAATCTTCTTTACTTCTCTAGAGCTTTCCTTTTCATTTGATAGTAAGGACAAACTTTGGATGGAAGGCCCTGCAGAATATGTTTTTCAAGGAACCCTTTGTCTAAAAAACATTTATTAGGTTAGACTTAATCGCAAAAAAAAGGGAGATCTACGCATGAAAATCGGAATACCAAAAGAGATCAAAGACCACGAGTGCCGAGTAGGCGCAACTCCCACAATGGTATATGGATTCGTAGAATCAGGACATGAAGTGTTTGTACAGGCAAACGCCGGTGCTAAAATTGGCTTTAGTGACGAAATGTATGAAAAATCCGGCGCAACTATAGTTCTCACAGCAAAAGAAGCTTGGTCTCAAGATCTTATTATTAAAGTTAAGGAGCCTCAAAATGAAGAATTCCCCTATATGCATGAAGGGCAGATTCTTTTCTGCTATCTTCATTTAGCTCCTGATGCAGAACAGACAAGACATCTTCTAGAAAGAAAAGTGATCGCAATTGCCTACGAAACTGTATTTGATAAAGACGGAAAACTTCCTTTACTTACACCTATGAGTGAAATTGCAGGCAGAATCGCAATCCAAGCTGGCGCAACTAGTTTGCAAATGGCAAACGGAGGAAGAGGCGTTCTTTTAGGAGGCGTTCCTGGCGTTTACCCTGCTAAGGTTGTGATACTTGGTGGCGGAGTTGTCGGAATCAATGCAGCCCAAATGGCGGTTGGACTTGGAGCAGATGTCACAATTGTTGATAGAGACCTAAAAAGACTTCGCGAACTCGATGCCATCTATCAAGGACGTCTAAAAACTATGTATTCTAGTCCGCAGATCATTGAAAAACTAGTTCGCCATGCAGATCTGGTTATCGGAGCAGTCCTTGTTGCAGGTAAAAAAGCCCCAAAACTTGTCACTCACGAAATGGTTCGCAGCATGCAACCGGGCGCAGTGCTTGTCGATGTCTCTATCGACCAAGGCGGCTGCTTTGAAACCTCCAGACCGACAACCCACTCAAATCCAACATATATCATCGACGACATCGTTCACTACTGCGTCGCTAATATGCCCGGCGCCTGCGCAAGAACAGCAACCCAAGCTCTCACAAACGCAACCTACTATTATGCTAGCCGCCTTGCTAACGAAGGGCTTAACGCTTTAAAAAACGATCCTCTATTTCTACAAGGCCTCAATATCTATAAAGGGAAAGTAACAAACGCTCATGTTGCTCATGATCTCGGTTACCCCTATCATGCACCGGAATCCGTCCTTAACTAGATCAATTTGTGTACATTAACCTGAGAACCTGTTAGAAGCTACAGCCCAATTGATATAGTCGAAAACTACATTAATATATTCAGACTTATCTAATTTAAATTGTGATAGATATGCATGCTCCCAAAGATCGACAACAAGTAATGGGATATCGCAAAAAAGAGGGCCTGTATCATGCTCAGTAATCCATGCATTATAAAGCTTGCCTGTTTTTGGATTCCAATACAATACAACCCAACCAACTCCTCTCACAAGAGAGGTTGCCTTAAAATCTTTTACCCAATTCTCATAAGAACCAAATTGCACAACAATCTTTTGATAAAGCAAAGATGTTTGCGACAACTTCCCATCCCCACCTAGATTATCAAAATAGAGCTCATGAAGAACCATTCCATCATATTCCCAACCATACCGTCTTTTAATCGCCTGATAAGTAAATGACTTTTCACCCTCTTCTTCTAGCATCTGATCTAACTGATTTACCTGTGTAACATAACCCTGATAAAGCTTGAAGTGAATATCAAGCAATCCCTGGTCAAGCTTTGGCATAGACTTAATTAGATAACTATAATCTTTTGGCGTATAGCCTGCGGCTTGCAAATAGGTAACAAATAAAAAAAAGAATATAGAGCGCTTCATAAGCACTAGTTAGCACACATTTAAATTTAATGCGCTAAATTTAAGATAAATTTAGGTTAAAAATATTTTTGTTAGACACTTGCAGATCATCATGCCCCTATTGCTTTGCGAGAGGATGGGCTTTATTATAAGCCTCCTTCTTAAGTTTAATGGAAACCTTAGTATAGATTGTCGTTGTTGCGAGGTTTGTGTGTCCTAAAATTTCTTGGATCGCTTTAAGATCCATCCCATTTTCTAGGAAATGGGTTGCGATAGTATGCCTTAGAGTGTGTGGGGTAAGAGGGATTGCAATATTAGAAATATGCTTATAGGTGACAAAGAGTCTGTCGACAGATCTTGTTGTTAACCTTGTTCCCCACCTATTAAGAAAAACCGCATTCTCCTCTTTAACCCGTCGATTTGGGTGCGATAGAGTCTGATTTAACCAACTAACTGCTATTTTGGTAAGAGGGATCTGCCTCTCTTTATTTCCTTTTCCCGTCACTTTAATCCAAAGATCTTTAAAATCGATGTGATCAACATCTAAAGAGCACAATTCAGCTACTCGCATGCCTGTTGCGTAGAGAAGCTCCATAATACATCTGTCCCTGACACCAATGTAAGTTTTAAGGTCAGGCGCGGCAAAAAATTGAGTAACTTGATCTACATTGATAAAGGAAGGGAGCTTTTTTTCTACCTTTGGAGCCCTAATATCTATCAATGGATTTTGCTTTAATACTCCCTGTCTCATTAAAAATTTGACAAATGTACGTAATGCCGAGAGCTTTCTTGCCACGGTTTTCTTACTACTATTTTTTTTATATAAGTAGGCCAAAAACTCTCTCACAGAAGGGGCGTCCATCTCTCCTTCTGTCGCAATAAGGTACTCTTTCAAATCAATATCGTAATTACGAACAGTATGATGCGATAGCAGCCTCACCGCCTTGAGATATTCTAGAAAAGAGTCTATTGATTCGTATGTGATCATATGATATCATTCTACCAAAACATATGATTACATTAGATAAAATTACAAAGAAGCTAGGCGCGCGAATTCTTTTTGAAGATGTCGGTGTTACCTTTAACCCTGAACACAGATATGGTCTTACAGGGCCAAATGGTGCTGGGAAGTCGACTCTTTTAAAAATTATGATGGGTGTTGATGAAGCTACTTCCGGGACTGTTGCTCTTCCTAAAAAAACCGGATTCTTAAAGCAAAACATTTCAGAATATAAAGATTTTAAACTTGTTGATGTAGTTCTAATGGGCAACGCAAGACTTTGGGCTGCGATGCAAGAGCAAAACAGACTTTATGAAGTAGAGATGACAGATGCTGTTGGGATGAAACTTGCAAAACTTGAAGAAATTATTGCAGAAGAAGATGGATATACGGCCGATGTTGAAGCAGAGGTTCTTTTATCCGGAATGGGAATTCCTGATGACACTTTTCAAAAAACAATGGGACAAGTTCCTCTTGATCACCAGTTTAGAGTGATGCTCTGTCAAGCAATTTTTGGGAAACCTGAAGCTCTTCTTCTTGATGAACCTACAAACCACCTTGATTTAGATTCAATTCGCTGGCTAGAAACCTTTCTTCATGAATACGAAGGGACACTTATTGTGGTCAGTCATGACAGACATTTTTTAAATACTGTCTGTACAGACATTGCTGATATCGACTATGAGACCGTAATTATTTACCCTGGCAATTACGACACAATGATTGCTGCTAAATCTTCAATTCGCGAGCGGACAGAATCTGATAATAAGTCAAAAGATAAAAAAGTTTCTCAATTAAAAGAATTTGTTGCGCGGTTTGGCGCAGGAACAAGAGCTTCCCAAGTTCAGTCTCGTTTAAGGGAAATTGAAAAATTACAGCCTGGCGATTTAAAAAAATCAAATATCCAAAGACCTTATATTAAATTTACAGATCCAGTTCCGTCAGGTCAAATTGCATTTAAAATAAACGGCGTCTCTAAAGCGTATGACCACTCTGTAATCAAAGATTTTTCTCTTGAGATTCACAGAGGCGATAAAATTGGTGTAATTGGAAATAACGGAAGAGGAAAAACCACCCTTCTTAAAATGCTTGCTGGCATAGTAACACCTGATTTTGGAGCTATAGTCCCCGGCCACAATATGGGCCTTGGCTACTTCCCTCAAAATCACGGCGACGCTGTAGATAAAAAATCACAAATGAATTTAGTTAGCTGGCTAAAGACTCAAAAATCGAGCATCCATGAACAAGATATTAGATCTGCTCTTGGAAAACTTCTCTTTTCAGGCGACGAAGCATTGAAGGAGATTTCAAAGCTTTCAGGCGGAGAGACCGCAAGATTGATCCTAGCATCACTCATCATTAATTCCTTTAACACTCTTGTTCTTGATGAACCAAACAACCACCTTGATCTTGAAGCAGTCTCTGCTCTTGGTTGGGGCTTGAAGCAATTTCCGGGAACAGTTATTGTCGCCTCTCACGATAGAGACCTAATCAGCTCTGTAGCTACAAAAATTATTTCCATTGAAGAGCGCCGTATTGTTGTCTTTGATGGCAACTTGGACGACTTCTTTGCTCAACGTGGATAAAGCAAGACATAAGCAAGCAGCAGAAGCTCTTAAAGAAGCTTATCTCGATCAGACAAAATTCCCCCATTACCAAAAATTAGAAGCCGAGCTCAATCTTCCAAAAATCGACTACAATCCCGAAAGTCTATCTGACCGTTATCATGAGCATTTACATATGGCTACAATTTCACTTAAGGAATACTCCTTTCTGCCAAATGTCTCTCATTTAGA